>JASFFF010000216.1:0-6762 GCA_050124445.1 Desulfosarcina sp. | reverse complement strand
TTTCATCCCGTATTTAATGGCCCACTCCTCTTCTTCCGAATCGGGCTTGGGATCGTAGATTTCGATGGCAATCTTACCCTTCCCAAAGTATTCATACTCCGAGAGAAAATCGATGACCCGCTGGGCAAATGTTTTTATGTGGGATGGGGTGTTGACCACATGTTTGCTGTAGAACACCTTGACGACGACATCCTGCTGAAGATCAGACAGGATGGTGCGCGTACCTTGGGAGAGCGAATAGAGCTTGTCCTCGGTGGCGTCCCAGCGCAGCGTGGTTTTGGAAAACAGGATATTTACCAGCACCAGTATTACCAGCACCAAGAGTGCCCCGCCAGCCGAAAATGCGGTTCTTCCAATGCGATTTTTGCTGTTGCTCATGGATTCTCAGCCTCCTCTATGCCGCTTCCCGGTTTTGCAGGATTGCACCGTTGACAAAAATCATGAACACCATTACCGACAAATAGTAGAGCAGATCCCTTAAATCCAGGACCCCTCTGGCCATGGAGCCAAAATGGGACAGGACGCTGGTCGCCGAGACCAGATCCACCAGCCAAACCGGCGCCCAGCCGGAGAGCACCGAGGTCACCGGTGCGAACCCGGCCAAAATGAGGAACAGACAGGCCACCACAGCCAAAATGAAGCTCACTACCTGGCTGCGGGTGAGCGCCGAGGTCATGCTGCCCACACTCAAAAACGCACCGGCCATGAGAAAGGAGCCCAGGTAGGCGCAGAAAATCACCCCCAAATCAGGGTTGCCCAGGTACATGGCGGTAAGGACCAAAGGGAAGGTCAGTGCCAGGGCAATGCCGATGAAGCACCAGGCGGCCAGAAACTTGCCCAACACCACGTCGGTGACGGTCACCGGCAGGGTCAACAGCAATTCAATCGTTCCCAAGCGCCGTTCCTCGGCCCACAGGCGCATGGCAACAGCGGGGACCAGAAACATGAACAGCCAAGGGTGCCACTGAAAAAAGCCTTTTAAGTCGGCCTGTCCGGCTTCGAAGAATTTGCTGATAAAGAAGGTGAAAAAGCCGGTCAACATTAGAAAAATGACGATGAATACGTAGGCGACCGGAGAACCGAAATATCCAGCCAGTTCCCGTTTCATGATAATCCAGATATTCCTGAAAAAACTGTTGCTTTGCATGCATCACTCCATGGGTTGTGGTATCGTGCACGTCAGCTGACGTCATTGGCCCACCGGCATGCGCTGAATGGCCGCACAACGATCAAGCGACAAGGTTTCCCGGCATGGCGGTTCATGGGTCCGAAAAGCGACGATCATGTGGTGGTGATATCCCGAAACACATCATCCAGCCGTCCCTGCTCGACAAAAACCGAGGCGATCCCCACCCCGTCCCGGTCGGTTGAAGCGATCACCCGATCGGCAATCGGTACCGCCGGATCATTTGGAAAGATCCGCAAGGTGCGTCGATCGCCGTCGGATTCCACGACCGATACCGATGCCACCGCATCCAGATCGGCGATCCGGGTCTCGACAGCGTCAACGGCACTGCCCGAAATGGTAAGTACAACGGAACCATGAAAGGGGGATCGCCGTCGAAGACCGGCCGGCGTATCATCGGCCACCACCTTGCCGTCGGCGATGATGATGGCGCGGCTGCAGACGGCGTCGACCTCGTCAAGAATATGCGTTGAGAAGATAATGGACTTGGTGGCACTCATCTCCCGGATCATCAGACGCACTTCGTGCTTCTGGTTGGGATCCAAGCCGTCGGTGGGTTCGTCGAGAATCAGGTACTCGGGATCGTGCAGGATGCTCTGGGCAAAACAGACCCGCTGTTTGTACCCCTTGGATAGCGTGTTCACTGACTGGTGGCGGACGGTGGTAAGAAAGCAACGTTCCACTGTCTCATCCACCCGTTTAGATCTGGCGGCACCGTAAAACCCCCGGATATCGGCACAAAACTCAAGGTAGCGGCTGACGGACATATCCGGATAAACCGGTGCGTTTTCAGGTAGATAGCCAATTTTTCGACGGGCAGCCAGGGAGTGGGTGATAATGTCGCTCCCACCGATGCGAACCGTTCCATGGGTGGGCGGGAAAAACCCGGTAATCATGCGCATGGTGGTTGATTTTCCGGCACCGTTGGGACCTAAAAATCCCAAAATTTCACCCTTTTCCACGTTAAAAGAAATGTTGTCTACCGCCGGATGATGGCCGAAATGCTTACTCAAGCGCTCTACTTCGATCATTGAATCTCGCTCTCCTTGTCATTTGAATGGTCGGCTGTTAAAAAAAATATACCTGTTGACCAACCGAAATCACCTCCAAACGATAAAGCCGCTTCGTGTTCACAATTGATGATGAAAGATACTGCTTGGTATGCTTGTTACAAGCCGCAAAACACGTCGGCTCATATTCGATTTGTTGATGACGGCCTGCAAAATCAGAGAAAAAATAATATTTGAACCACACATGTCAAGTCTGGTCTTGGTCTCCGGCCGATAGACGAACGGTCCATTCGCACCAGTTGGTCTGTCGCTTGGCTGTGCACCGAAAAATCGGTGTCAATGGACGCTGGGATGTCTCGCGCAGATGGCTCCAAGGGACCGCCCAAGTCCTGTCAACGGCCTGTTTTCAACCATTTTTCCTTGACAAAACGACCGACTGCCGATAGTAAGTCGCAAGCTCCACCCCCCGTGTTTTTCCACCCGTGGGCGGGATTGCATCCCGCCTTTGCTATATAGACATAAATCGGCAGGGGGCAGTGGTGGATGCAGCATCTGGCCAAGGCGATTTGGAATTGAATAACGATGGTTTCACAGCAGAAATCATTACACAGCGGTTGACGGAGACTCCATGAGTACCACAGACGAAAAGGCCCCAGAGGCAACGGATGGCGGTTCGGCGCAAGCCGGCGGCGGCACGGATGGTGCCGGTGGCTTTATCATCCTCTTCTTCATCATCGGTTTTGCAGCCAGCATGGTGTTGGGATGGGTCATCTTTCCCAAGCTCCTCTACTCTCAAAAGGAGCAACCCTTGAATTTCAACCACGCCGTGCATGTGGAAGAGGTGGATCAAAGCTGTGAGAGCTGTCATTACTTCAGGGAAGACGGCAGCTTCTCAGGCATTCCCAAGATCGAGCAATGCGTGGATTGCCATGAAGAACCCATGGGCGAGACCGAGGACGAGGCCGTTTTTGTCGAACAATACGTGGCCAAGGAGCGCGAAGTGCCCTGGCTGGTTTATTCGCGCCAACCGGACTGCGTTTTCTTTTCCCACGCCGCCCATGTAATCGGCGCCGAGATGGACTGCGTTACCTGCCATGGTCACATTGGCGAATCGGAGGTGTCACGCCCCTACGAATACAACCGGATCACCTTTTACAGCCGTGATATCTGGGGTAAAAACATCGCCGGGTTCAAGAAAAACAGCTGGGACCGCATGAAGATGGACGACTGTGCCGCCTGCCACAAGGAGGCAGGTGCGATCCACGATGTCAGCGTTCAGACCCAGCGCGGCCACTGCTATGTATGCCACAAATAAGGAACAGCTGCCCCGGCAAGCGATTTCAGTGTCTGATTTGCATATTATGGTAAGGGGAAATAGATGAAAGTTGACAGAAGAAGTTTCTTATCCTTCGTAATCGGCGGTGCAGCGGGCACAGCCTTGACACCACTGCCGTGGAAACTGATGGACGACTCTTCGATCTGGTCGCAGATGTGGCCCTGGACGCCGGTACCGCCTGATGGAGAGGTAATCCTCGCCGACTCCACCTGCTCTTTGTGCCCGGGCGGTTGCGGTATCACCGTGCGCAAGATCGATAATCGGGCCGTTAAAATCGAGGGCAAGGCGGGTCACCCCATCAACGACGGCAACATTTGCATATTGGGACTCTCCGGCCTGCAAATGCTCTACGGCCCTACACGCATCAAATCGCCCATGAAGCGCATCGGCGAACGCGGCGAAGGCAAATGGCAGCGCATCTCCTGGCGTGAAGCCGCAACGATATTGACCGAGAAACTCACCGACATCCGCGACAAGGGTGAATCGCACACCGTGGCCGCCATCGCCGAATCGGACAGGGGCACCGTGCCAGCTCTCCTGCAGCGGTTTTTAAGCGCCTACGGATCGCCCAACTTCATGCGCACCCCAACCGGTTTGGATGCCGATGAATTGGCCATCAGCAGCTTATTCGGCGGCAGTGGTCGAACCGGATTCGATGTTGAGAAAGCCGACTATATCCTTAGTTTCGGCAGCGGTATCGTCGACGGCTGGGGATCACCGGTTCGCATGTTCCGGGCGGCCAGTTTATGGAAAGACAGCGGGGCCACCGTGGTCCAGGTGGAACCTCGCCTGTCCAACAGCGCGGCCAAAGCCACCCGATGGGTGCCCATCAATCCGGGCACGGAGGCCGAACTGGCGTTGGGCATTGCCGCCGCGATGGTGTCAGGTGGTCTGGCGAAAACCAAAGCCATCTCCGGTTTCGGTGCCTGGGAAAATGACCTGCTGACCAACTACGAGACCGAAAAGGTCGCCCAGGTCACCGGTGTTGATAAAGCCGTGATCGTCGATTTGGCCAAGGGCTTTGCGCGGGCCAATCGGCCACTGGCGTTATGCGGCAGAGGCAAAGGGCAGACGGCCCTTAGCCTGCATGAAACCGCCGCCGTGTTCACCCTCAACGCCTTGGCCGGCAACATCAACCAGGATGGCGGTATGTGGGCCATTCCCGAGGCCGACTACATCCAATGGCCCGATGTGGAGGCCGATGCTGCCGCTGCCGCCGGCCTCAGCCAACCGCGCATCGATGGTGCCGGAAGCGGCAAATATACCAATGCCCGCTACCTGACCAACCGCCTGGCAGGCGGGATCAACGGAGACGGTCCCTATCCGCTTCAGGTTTTGATGGTGGCCGGAGCCAATCCGTGCCAAAGCCTGCCAGACGCCAATAGTTTCAAGGCAGCCCTTGCACGCATCCCCTTCATCGTCAGCTTTTCGTCTTTTCAGGACGAAACCGCTGCCATGGCCGACCTGCTGATGCCGGACCATATATATCTGGAGCGTTACGAAGATGTACCGGTGGGTGCCGGCTTGGTCCAGCAGGTGATCGGGTTGAGCAAGCCGGTGGTCTCGCCACAGTTCGACACCCGCCACCTGGGTCAAACCGTGATTGCATTGGCCCAGGCAATGGGCGGATCCATCGCTGACGCATTTCCCTGGGAAGACTATGAAACCTGCCTTGAGGAAACCCTGGCGGAAAAATGGGATGTCCTCATGGAGACGGGTGTCTGGATGGAAACCGATGTCGAGCCCCTCTCCGGCCCGGTTCAACTGGCCGGAACAGATGCGCCTGCCGTTCAGGCCGAAGGCGATATTAACAGCTACCCCTTGCTGCTGATCCCTTACGATTCGATTAAGCTTTCCAGCGGGTATATCGGCGAGACCCCGTTTATGATCAAAGCCGTTGCTGATACCGTTATAAAGGGCAAGGACGGGTTTGTTGAAATCAACCCCCAGACGGCCAGCGCCGTGGGCCTTTCCGAGGGCGCCCTGGCGACCCTGACCACCCCACGCGGCCGGGCTCGGGTGCGTGTCCATCTATTTGAAGGCATCAAACCCGGGGTCGTGGCCATGGCCAGAGGTCTGGGCCACACCGCCTACGACGGCCACCTGGCCGACAAAGGCGTCAACATCAACACGCTCATCGGTCCGGTCGAGGATCCCTCTTCCGGTCACGATGCCGCCTGGGGAATCCGGGCCGCGCTGTCCAAAGCCTAACCACCTGACATGAGGTTCTGATGAAAAACGAGCACAAAGACGCCCCTCCCGTGATGAGATACGGTATGGCCATTGATCTTGACAAATGCACCGGCTGCGGCGCCTGCATGGTGGCCTGCATGTCCGAAAATAACATTCCGTTCAAAGAGGACGAGTCGGACAAGCTGCTCAGCATCACCTGGATGCGCATATTCAAGCTATCCAACGACAAATCCTATCCGGACACGGATATCTGCTATCTGCCGCGGCCCTGCCAGCACTGCGAAGGGCATGGCGGCCACAGTCCCTGTGTGTCGGTCTGTCCGGCAACGGCCACCGACTACAGCCAGGAAACGGGCATCGTCAGTCAGATCGTCACCCGTTGCTTCGGCTGCCGTTACTGCATGGGGGCCTGCCCATACCACGCCCGCTATTTTAATTGGTGGGATCCGGTCTGGCCCGAGGGGATGGAAAAATACCTCAGCCCCAACGTGTCTCCGCGCATGCGCGGCGTGGTTGAAAAATGCAGCTTCTGTTACCACCGCTATCAGCTGGCCAAAAACAAGGCGTATCTAAACGGCGGACGGCGGGTTACCGAAGCAGCCTACCAAACCGCCTGCACCCAGGC
The DNA here is from genome assembly GCA_050124445.1 of Desulfosarcina sp. Classification (GTDB taxonomy): domain Bacteria; phylum Desulfobacterota; class Desulfobacteria; order Desulfobacterales; family Desulfosarcinaceae; genus Desulfosarcina. The sequence continues at coordinate 412 of JASFFF010000216.1, read as the reverse complement.
CTGCCCGGCCGGGGCCATCGTCTTCGGCGATCTCAACAACCCGGAACACCAGGTGCACCAGATTGTCAAGCCGGACCCCAAACACGGTAACAGATCCAGAAACCCCCGTGCGTTCCGGCTCCTTGAGCGGACGGGCACCAATACCAAAGTCTACTACCTGTCCAGCCGGGAGTGGGTCCGGCGGGCCGGTGACAACTACCTGGCCCACGAAAAAACCGGTCAGGTAGCCCAGGCGCAGGCGCACCATTAAATTCGCCGTTGTTGAAACGGCGCGTTCACCGGGTGATTTAGGAAACGAACGGCAAACCGTACAGATCAAGGAGTACTTATCCTATGGATTCTGCTTTAATACCCAAAGGAGTCAAGCGTTGCCCCATGTGGCAGTTCCTCCTGGGCCTGGGCATCGTGGGCG
>JASFFF010000215.1:0-6766 GCA_050124445.1 Desulfosarcina sp. | reverse complement strand
TTGTTTCGTGTATCACACGAAAATAGGAGGGGCGGATATTACAGCTATCTTGCCACCGACTTCAAATATAATGGATCACGCCGAATTTGTTTTAGCAAATGGATATCATCGGATCTCATTGGATACAGCTCAAATCATTAAGCCCCCAATCCAAGGAATGATGCCATGATACTTATCGAAGTCCTGAACTTTTAGCACTTAACCTCATTCAGCAGAAACTGCAATCAACCCCACTTGACGTGACGCCATCCGTGCCACCTGATTCATTTTTGGCCCATGATCCTATTTCATCCCGGCCAAAAGCATACCAGTCGCAGGTGGCATTTATTCACTGACATTGGCCTCAGCCTTAAAAGCAATGTTTGACGATCTCATCTTCAGCACTACAATAAAGCTATTAAAGCCAGTTTAACGGTTGTTCCAACCCAAGCTTGTAGCAATATATCGTGTTTTTTATATGTAATCAGGAATTTATAATGAAAACCAACAAAGGAATAAGGCACATGGGGGTGAATCATGTCCAGAAAAATAATCTTAATAATAGTTGGAATTATCTACACGGCCTTTTTGACGGCCTGCGCAACCAGACCAGACATCATCATCGATTCTGAAAGCGTCTCTCCAGGAACCCAGGTGTCCAAAAAAGGTGCGGCATTACCACTCACAGGCACTGCAATAGAGATCGGACAGCAGTTACCCGAGACCAAGCTTGTGGATATGAAAACAATGAAGGAGGTTGATCTGAATGATTATCAGGGCAGCGTGTTATTTTTGAGCATCGTCCCTTCGATTGATACCAAGGTTTGCGAAGCCCAAACCCACCTCCTCGGGGAAGAAGGCGATGTATTGCCGACGACCATCAGGCGGATTGCCATCAGCCGGGATACGCCATTTGCCCAGGCACGCTTTGCGGAAGAAGCGAATCTTGAGGATATCCAATACCTATCAGACTATAAGGAAGGTGCTTTTGGACGATCGACCGGATTGTTGATGGAAGGTCCGCGATTTTTAGCAAGATCCGTTATGCTCGTCGATAAACAAGGCATCGTCCAATACATTCAGGTTTTACCCGATATTACGCACCTGCCGGATATGGACAAAGCCTTTGCGAAGGCTATCGAACTCGACAACCTTCCTTAATACCGTAAATATCACAAGGAGATATCAAAATGACTGAACACATTCCAGAGCAGATCGCAGCGATGGCTGCCTTAGAGGCGAAGGCTAACGTCCAGGAATACAATTATCCACCCAAGCCGCTTTCGCGGCTGGATGCCGATATCCGGGTCACATACACCGGCGTCTGTGCAACGGACCTCCATATGATCGACAACGACTGGGAACTCTCTCGCTACCCTTTGGTACCTGGCCATGAAGTGGTCGGCCACGTGATTGCCGTGGGATCCGGAGTAAAGGATCTGAACGTCGGTGATGTTGTCGGTTTAGGCGCGCTTGCCCAAGCCTGCGGTGAGTGCGAGAACTGCAGGGACGGGATTGACAATCTCTGCCCCGATCGAAAGTTCACATACTTCGAGAATACTGTAGACGAAACCGGAGAGCACGTGCATCATGGCGGGTTTTCGTCGTACCTTCGTACAGATTCTCGTTACCTCTTCAAGATCCCCGACGGTTATGGGGAAAAATACGTCGGACCTTTAATGTGCGGCGGCCTCACTGTGGCTGCTCCGCTCTACGAGTATGCCGGCCAGAAGTGGGATTTAAAAGGTAAGCGGGTCGGCATCGTTGGCATTGGCGGTCTCGGCCATATGGCCATTCAGTTCGCTGCTAAAATGGGGGCTGAAACATTTGCAATCTCACGCGGCAACGGCAAAAAGAAGTTCTGCGAGGAACTCGGCGCCACGGGCTTCATTGATTCGTCCAGCAACGAAGAGATGGATGCCAACGCCGGCAAGCTCCACTACCTGCTTTTCTGCGTGTCCGGCGGTGTGATGGATATCAACAACTATGTCGGACTAATGCGCCCTTATGGCATTCTCCACTTCGTCGGTGTTCCCGAAAAGGTTGAGAACTTCAGCTTGATGCCACTTCTGTTCAGTCGCCTGACGGTGTCATCCTCCCCCATCGGCTCGAGCCGGCAGATGCGGGAAATGCTTGCCTTCGCCGCCGAAAATGACATTAAGCCGATCATCGAAGAGTTTACGCATAAAACGGCGAACGAGGCCATTCAGAAACTGCGGGATGGCACCATCCGCTTCCGCGGTGTTCTCAAGAACGACTTGATATGAGGCGTAACGACACCGATCGGATTGTCTCAGATAAGCTCGAACAGATCCGTTTCTTTGTTCAGACAGAAAACTTTTAAGAGGTATAGCATGAAGCGATGGGTCGGTTTTTTGGCTTTGGCCATGACATTGATGGTCGGCCACTGGATGAACCTTTCTCAGGCGGCGGAACGCACAACCATCATCCTGGGAACGGCCACGCCCGGCGGTGGCTTCGAACTCTATGGCGGGATACTCGCCGAGGTGGTCAACAGCACCGATGCATCTCTCAATGTTCTGGCCCGGAACACGCGCGGCAGCCGCCAGAACATTCCTTTGTTGGAGCAGGGAACACTGGATGTGGCGCTGGTGGCCAGCCTGCCAGCCCGCGAAGCTTTCGAGGGAATTGAACGCGATGCGCCGACCTCTCTCAAGATCATCACCGCAATTTACCCCACCTTCGGCGCCTTTGCCGTCAAGGGAGACAGCCCGGCGAAGACATTTTCCGATCTGGTCGGCCAGCGGGTCGCCTGGGGCACCAAGTCTTCGGGCCTGACCTTGCTGGGACAATATGTAACCGATGCGCTGGGATTGGATCGTGACAAGGACTTTGACGCGGTCTATCTGAAGCGCGCCGGCGACGGAGCACCCATGGTCCTGAACGGAGAGGTGACGGCGCAATGGGGCGGCGGCGTCGGTTGGCCCAACTTCACCAAGATCATGCAGGCCGACGGTCGACTTGTGGGGTTGAGCGATGATGAGATCAAAATGATTAACGCCAAGTATCCCTTCTTGCAGCCCCTGACCATTCCAGCGGGGTCCTACCCTGGGCAGGCGAAACCGTTACAAACCGTCGGCTCCTTCAGCTTCTTGCTGGCCCGCGCGGGCCTGTCCGAAGCGTTGGCCTATCGATTGACCAAAGCGATCCACCAAGGTCAACCAAAACTAGCCGCACGTCTGACTCAGGGGCGGGACACTTTGCCCGGGAACACCTGGAAGGCAGCCGTTAATCCGGACCGCATCCACCCGGGTGCCCGGCGCTACCTGGCAGAATTGGGGTTTAACTAGCCCACCATATTGTTCGGTTTAGGAAGTCGTCATTGTAAATAGATGGCCAACTTTGATGTAACCTGCGATTTTTCACAGGATATAATTGTTGGCATAGCTTGCCAAAATGATAAAATCCGCAAAATTACAATATGTTACAGATAAAGAATGAAAAGATGAAGCGATTGTCAAACAGGGTGGACCATATTTATGATCCACCCTGAATTACAAGATGGTGGGCGGCTAACAGCGCGCTTGAATTCAAGCGGCCAGTTGCCAGATAGTAGTTGACGTCGTGCTCACCCAGCAGGGTAACTTATATTACCCAGGCGAGAAGGATGAAGGGTGAACTGATCGCCAGCCATGTTCAATTTTCAATCAACAGCCTTGACAAGAACAATCTAAATATCAAGAGAATTCGTGTAGTATCAACGGTTGAGTACTATTTTCAGATTAGAAGTCGACCAGTGGGAATGCCGGCTTGTAAGTTTTTCTATCCGGCAATAGGTGAGGATGCTTTAGTCCGCGAAAAGAACATGATACCATTTAAAATAAATCGTTTCGATACCCGCAGGTGCAAGGTCCCATTTGCGGCCGTAAACATGAAGCTGCTGCACAGGCTGCTGTTGCCGCACCAAGGGCCCGCCGGCGTGAACCCAACCGAGCAATCCAGCTTTTAAATTGACGACAGAGATTCCATTACGTCCTATTTTGGCCGCCAACTTGCCGCTGCGATAGCTAATGGTGCAGTAGGCGATAATGCGTTTGCCGCGGTATCGTTCCAAATTGTCCATGAACGTCTCTTTCGTAATGGCCCCGGGAATCATGGACACTTGTTGCTCTTCAGTCTTGCGTACATCCAAAAAAACAACGTCTGTGGCTTCTAAGAAGTCTATGGCGGCTCGGGGTTCGATTTCTTCCACTTGTGGAAAGTGTTTTCGATAATCGGCGTATAATTCATAGGCGTGTTGACGTTTTGCGGCATCATCGTTCGAGGTGGCGGCAATAACGGCACTAGCCGCACCTGTCAACACATGCAGCAGAATTATGAAAAAAATCCAACTCATAAAGGGTCGCTGCACCGATACAAAATATGAATATTGCATAGGGCCCTTTCAAAGCGAACATTATCGGTTGACATGTCTTACATAGCGCAACGAATCATCAGACAAAGATGATGGTAAACACTTTGAAGCAAATATCAATTCAACCCGAAAAGGGTTTAAAGATCAGCGTTGAACCACCCTGAGATAGGCATCCCATTAGTGCTGCCTCAACATCACACTCACTTGGTGACCCTGTAGGAAGTTCCGAGCTATTGTGCAGGGCTCTCGGCCGGATATCCCGTCGGGATAAAATAATAATTGCTGTGGATACGCTCCAGTGGCCGTCCGGGTGAACCAGGGTCGAGTGTAGATGGGCTATTACATGGAATATACCCGCAAAGGTAACCATAAACGACAACGTGCATATCTTGATCGTTGAGCGCTGCACGAATGATTCAACGCATAGTCCGACTATCGCATAATTTCCAATTATTTCTTATCTGAGTACTTCCAATTTGGCACCACCTTCTGAATAGTAACTTCGCTGAAAATAGAGGTGTCTCCTCCATTTGTTCTGGTAAATGCTTCAGCCTCTTTCAAAGAATTGAAGGGCAAGGCTTCATAACCCATTGGCCCAAAGACCTTCTTTGATCCAATAACATAAAACGCCGTACGACCGCTGATCCACAGACCCGAATTTCGATCAACAACCCAGATCAGCAGCGGATCGATGGTGCTATCTACATACAATTCCTGTTTCCCCAAAAAGGCAAAAAGGCACTGTGTTGAGCAAAAGTGGATGGTTTGGCCGTCTTTTGATTTGATTTGGCATTTTCCATAGGGATAGCGATTCGGGTACATGCCACATACCGGGCAGTTGTCGTTTCCCGTGGGTTCTACGATCTTACCCTTCTTTAAGCGGCGGGCATTAATCATCTTGTTCTCTTTGGTAACACTTGCTTTAGCTGTTTCAAGCGCTTTTGCGTAATCAACTAAATCGCCATTGCAGTTTTGGGCAAACATTTCAGCTTGAGCTTTATCAGAAAATACAATCTTCGAGACCGGGCTCATTGTTCCCGCAGCGGTGGACCCGATCACAATTACAGCATCGCTTGCCGAAATGGCTGTATCGGGTTGATGATAGATGGTGAGCATGACGTTGGTCGGCTCCTTTCCGGATTTCAGAATCCAGTCGGCCAGACAATGGAAGGAGCAAACCTGTGAAACATTTTTAACTTCATCGAAAGTAATCCATGTACGTGCCCACATGGAACGCACCATGCCGCAAACCGGACATTGTCCCTTGTGCCGCTCGTTGGGCGGCATAAATGGATGCTGAACCTTACAATCCCTCCCCTGAACTCCATTGGGTAATAGGGCCAATCCAATTGGCAGCGCTGCCAGAGATTTCACAAAATTGCGACGGTTCAACGATTTCATTCAGCACTCCTTTCTTTGATTTTGTAACGTCGAGATTATCATCCAGTTTTGAAAGTGACCTTATAGCACTGGGTAGCTTTTTCAGCAATACCAGCCGATTGTAACAGAATAGGGAATTTATACATGAGGTATGACGGGTTGAATAATGATCTTTCACAACCGATTAAGATCATACTATGATTCATTAGGGCCCATTGTAACGAAGTTTAGATAGCATTTACAAATTCGAGGATTTCAATGGCGATGATGAAAATAACGATCAAGCATCTTCTGGTCATCGACGGAGTTGTCAACCTGCTACTCGGAGTTTTTTTGCTCCTGTTCCCGTTTGGAGCAGCAAGCCTATTCGGTGTCCCAGTTCCTAGCACACACTTTTATCCAACGATATTGGGAGCAGTTATTTTTGGGATTGGCTTGGCGTTGCTGATAGAAGTTGGTGGTCAGCCATACGGAATTCGCGGTTTGGGAATAGCCGGTGCCATAGCAATTAATTTCTGTGGTGCCGGGATTCTAATCATTTGGTTATTGTTTGCACCACTGAGTTTGCCATCGCGAGGCTATATTGTTCTGTGGGCGATCGTATTGCTTGTCTTGATAATTGGTATTGTCGAATTGCTTATCAAACCTTGACGATGGTTTTAATGATCTCAAAAAGATCAACTGGATTTGTCTGGTTCTGCGATGCGATCTCTTTCAAGGTCAAATCGGCAGATGCTGTGATGCCGTGTTCTTTAAGCTCCCGAATAACCATTTTGCTGCTCAGGCTATATTGAGCGCAAAAATCGGCCAATGTGAGGTTGCCAGTCCCCGGTGGAGGATTCTCCGGCAATGTGATTTTCCCATCTGATTCTTGCCCTGAGGCGATCGAGGCAGGTTTAATAATGTCATAAATCAGCTGTGGAGGCACATGGTATTGTTTACCAATAGTTTGTAATGTGGCAGTGTTATCATCGACTTGATATCCAGCCTCTTTTAACAAGTCCATACTCTTAGCAAGATCCAGATTCATTT
>JASFFF010000214.1:0-6782 GCA_050124445.1 Desulfosarcina sp. | reverse complement strand
GGCACCAGCATGGGCGCCACTGCAGGATATCCTTTTTCGGTCAATGTGCGGGCAACATGCGCTCTGAGACCGGCATTGCATCTTTCACCTTCAATGCGTGCCCTGGCCCAGTCCTCGGCGGGAAATGTTCTTGCTTTGCGGTTCATATCCCGCACGGATTTCCGCTGCGGTAAAACCCAGGAGATGACCGTAAGATCCTCTGGGGTGGCTTTGCCTTCGGGGTGATATTGACTATAGATCTCCAATGGTGTCCAGTGAAAAGGACCAATATATTCCTTGTATTCTTGGAAGAGGGGGTCGGCTCCGGAGGCAAACCCCACCAAAGCCTCATCCCAAGCCGGGGCAGCATCTTTGTTTCGCAGATTGTTAAGCGGGGATTTGGATAAGAAACGATCGACTAAGCCGATGATCCAAGTTTTTGGGTCCTCTTTCTTGGGCACGATTATGCTCCTTTTTCTCGGCAGATGCCGGCCAATAGTTGAGACTGGGGAACTTGCTGGATATTCATAAATTATGCAAACGGTAAAAGTGGTGATATCAAAGCGGCCGTGCAAGCGCGTCCTGGCGGTCAGAAAAAAAAAGAACACCACTCCTTCGTATGGTATCAGACTGTTTCATGATTGTGGAATGGCGCTCCAAATTCTTTTCCATATCCAAGCCAGACCCCGCCAATCCTGATTGGTTCTCAGCCTTTCATCGTCAATGGGGATGGGATTCAAATCGTTAAATTTAGCCACCTTGAATCGGAATACGTAATCAGGTTCCGACCCCATGCGCAAATCGGTCATGATCAAATACCCATCCACAGGTGTAAAGGCATAATACCCCCTGGTGAACCTTTTCAGTTTGACTATCGGCGGGTGGGCTTCGATTCCAGCCATCAATGCCAAGTTTCTGGGGTAGAAATCGACGAAAAGCGGCGTATCATGATCAAATAGTGAGAAATAGGCTTCGAAATACTGGTCTTTATCGATGCCTACCACCCGCCAGAGTAAAGTGGTGAACGGTGCCGGGGAGGATACGAACTGGGAATAAGACACCTTTTGGCGGGCAAGCTTTTGTGCCACCCTGCGTTCGACAAATTCCCCGGTGCCAAACGCCCAAACGAGGTAGGCCAGACTAAGCGTCAATCCAACCGTATTGATTCGATGACCTATAAACCGATGTCTTTTAAGTACCAGCGCTGACAAAACGCCCAATAGTATCGGCAAGGTGAAAAGGGGGTCGATGATGAATAGAATCGGGATTGCCATAGGCGTGGTGTCAAAAGGCCAAAAGATTTGCGTTCCATAAATGGTCAACAGATCCAAAAGCACGCTGGCTTCCAGTACGAGGAAGCACAACAGAACCCATCGACGATAATACCGTTTCGTGTCGGAATGAATATTCGTAATAAGCCATGCTATTAAGGGTGATAGGAGGGCCAAGAGAAAAAGAGAATGGCTGAAGCCTCGGTGGTAGACAAAGTCATTCACCGGCCCGCCGAGGGGGATAAAAACATCCAGATCAGGCAAGGTTCCCAAGACGGCACCCCACAAAAGGGCCTTCCTTCCCACCTTGTTACCAATGACTGCCTCGCCGCATGCGGCTCCAAACGTCATCTGGGTCAAAGAGTCCATGGATTTCCCACCTCTCGTTCAGGTTTTTCCTGAATCTTGCACGCGTCGGAGGCTTTCATCTGCAAGGCATGTAAGGGTGTAGCCATAGTGAACTATTGCAAGCCCTTACTAACGCCGCAGATGGAAGCCTCCGACGCGCCCGAAGGGTGAAAATCAAGAAGAAGAGATGACTGCGCCTGGTTTTACCTGTCAGGTATTCCAGTATACTTCGAGATCTTTCGTAAACCTTCGATTTAAAATCTATTTATATTTCGTGCATGATTTTCATGCAAGATTCAGGATTTTACTTGCGGTAGAAGCGTGCTCACCGCCTGCTGCGAGATTCTTCAATCAAATGTCTTCTTTTGTCCGGCGAGTAGCCCAGCATGCTATACACAAAAAAGGAGGCAAAGAGGAGATTGCACGCACCGGCCAATAAAAAGCCACAACCAAAGCCCATGGTCTCGATCAGGGGCCCCAATCCAATGGAACCGGCCATCAGACCAAAATAGATGAAGCTGTTGTAGCCGCCCATGGCCAAGCCCCGGAACCGAATCTCCGTGGTTTCAGCGATAAGCGCACCAATGGCGGTGAAAGCCATGGCCAGGCTTACACCCAAGCTGAAAGCGGCCAATAGAAAGTGGACAAAGGTTGCGGCCGGCGCGAATCCCGCGATGGAGAAGGACGCCAGCACCACACCCAGGAGCGCTTGGTACGTGCGTCGGCCGATGCGGTCGCTGATGGTGCCGAAGGGGATGCGCGCCAATGCATTGGTTACTGACTGAACCAGGTAGACGATACCGATCTGACCCACGTCGAGTCCCCTTTCGTGTGCCAGAAGCGGCAAGAAGGTGAAAAACGCGCCACCGATGATGTTGGCCCCGAAAGTCACCAACCAACAGCCCATAAGCTGACGGTTGGTGAGCATCAGTTTCCAATTCAATGGTTGCCCAGACGGCTCGATTGTGTGACCGTCGGGTGCCTCCGGAGCGGGCAGATAAAATTGGACCGACCAGATCATGATCGCCACAAGCGTTGCACCAATCAGAAACACCGGTCGCAACCCCAACCACTCACCCAAAGCGCCCCCGGCAGCAGGTCCCATGCCCAATCCGCAGAATATAGCTGTGGTGTACCAGCCATAGGCCCGACCCAAATGTGTCGCCGGCGCAATCTCCGACACCCATGACATCATGGTGGGTCCGAAAGCCGCAATGCCGACACCCAATAGCATGTAGATGCCGGTAATAAAGACAAACGATCGACTGAAATAGAGTAGCAGCATACCGGTGAAGAGGACCATCGTGCCGCAAACAGCCAGGCGCTTGCGGCCCAATCTATCGGACAGTATTCCAGAGGGAAGTGCCAGCAAGCCGGCCATGAGGAAAAAGGCGGCATTGAAGATTCCGATTTCTGAGGTGCTGACACCGAAGCCACTTGCATACAGCGGTACCACCGGCAACCGCATGGAAACAGCAAAATAACAACCGAAGGTGACCAGACAGCAGACGGTCAGCAAGGCGGTAAAGGAGTGATGCTCAGCCGGGATGGGATCGTTGGGCATAACGCATTTCTTTGTCGATGCACCGTTGATTATTGGCATAACAGTCCGCGCATCTTACAGCACTCGATTCGGATCTTCAATTGGCAAACGCAATGGTCCTTGATTACGCGACGGTGCAGTGGGCCGGTTAACTGATGGAATGGCAAGCAAAATGGTATCGTATTCAGCTGTACGCCTTCTTTAGGGATGGGCCTATTCCAAGTTTGCTCCCTCCTTGTTGTTTTATATTGATGGTTTTAGCCTGCCACCTACCAGCCAGCCGGCTCACATTGCCTAATTGCCGTAAATAGGTAGTTTTGTAAATAAAGTAAAAAGTTATACTATGTTTTGATGAGACTGCTGTGTACTACCTTCATAACGAGGTTTGGGTTGTTTGCTATAAAGCGAAAATGCCATCGGCGTGTTAGTATGCTTTTCTGGTCTACAGTGGCCTTTTCGCTGCTGCTATCAGGCTGTTCGCCTTTGCAGATGGTAAACACACTTTCGACGAAAAGCGATACAGTCACCGTCTTTCATCAACGTTACGGCAAAGAGCAGCGACAGCAGCTTGATGTTTTTGTACCAGGGAGAATTGTCGCCGGTTCGCCCGTGGTTGTCTTTTTCTATGGAGGGAGTTGGAAACGCGGTGAAAAAGGCAAGTATGGATTTGTCGGACACAGTCTAAGTAGTAAAGGGTATGTAACGGTAATACCCGATTACCGGTTATACCCAGAGGTGACTTTTCCCGCTTTTGTTGAGGACGGTGCCAAAGTTATTGCGTGGGTACGCGAACATGTGGGGCAAGCACGCTATGGGGTGGTGGTAATGGGTCACTCAGCCGGAGCCCATACTGCAGCACTTCTTGCCTTAGACCATAGCTATCTTGAAAAAGCGGGTCAACCGTTCAGCATCATTCGCGGAATGGTCGGTTTGGCTGGGCCATATGGATTTAACCCCATGGAATACAAGAGCACGCGGCCAATATTTGCAGACGTCGAGGCCATCGAAATGACCATGCCGGTTAATTTTGCCTGTTCGGCAAAAATACCGCTTCTTTTGTTTCATGGTGCCGACGACAGTTTGGTAATCCCCGAAAACTCGAGGGAACTAAGGCGTCGTGTTCGTGCATGCGCGGGTAATGTGCAGTATGTCGAGCTTGACGATATGGGGCATTTTTCTATTGTGCTCGGCTTATCCGATTCATTTCTTGCAGAGGATTCAATCCAATCATCCATTGATATATTCATGCAATCCCTCTCTCAACAGGCAGGGTAATAAATCACTCCTTTTTCGATCCTGCACCAATCCATAAAAAATGCCACCTAATCCCGGGGCTGTGGTGCCCACTGGGCCGCACCTCATGGGATGAAAAAATGGACAAATTTGATTGCCTGAAGCGAGGTGCAGAGGCTATAGTTGTCACAAAGGACTTTTCAAGGGAGGCACGCCGAAATGAGTCGATTTTTTGCGTCACCCGGAAAGACCAGTGAAGCGGACCTTGTTGCCGAAATCGATATTGTCAGCAAGAATGAGGTGGTTTCCGGCCTGTTGCATTCAATCAGCGGCCTGCTGGCTATCCTGGATGAAAATCGGCAGATAATTGCTGTTAACAACGCCTTTCTGCAAATGCTGGCAATTGACGACCCGGAAAATTCCCTGGGCTTGAGGCCGGGAGAGGCGTTGGGATGCGTCCACGCCCATGAGGAACCTACAGGATGCGGCACGACAAATCTTTGCTCCACGTGTGGCGCCGCCATTGCCATTGTGTCAAGCCTGGGGCAGGATCGACCGGTCGAAAGAACCTGCGCGCTGTCAGCCATTCGAGACGGCAGGGCCATCGAAATGGCGCTGCTGGTCCGGTCTCATCCGATTCGAATCGAGGACAAACGCTTTCTTTTATTGTTTCTACAGGATATTACAAAACAGGAGCAGCGGGCAGCCCTTGAGCGGACCTTTTTCCACGACATCAGCAACATGTTGAGCGTCATCGTCGGGGCCAGTGAAGTGCTCGCCAAAGACGTACCATCGGAACTTGCTGATATAATTTTGCAAATGTCGCTGCGCTTGCGCAAAGAAGTGGCTATCCAACGATGTCTGGCACGAAATGAGTGTAGCGGCTACCGGCCTGTATGGTATGCGTATACGGCTGAAAAGATCTTTGAGCAACTTCGAACCTTTTTTGCCCACCATCAGGCTGCAACCGATAAGACCATAAATTTCAGACCGCCAGACCCAGCAATTTCAATCACAACGGACATTTCGTCACTATCCCGCGTGCTTTGCAATATGATCATAAATGCTCTGGAGGCTACGGAAAAATATGGTGCCGTTAAGGTGTGGATAGAGATAAAAAACCAATCTCTTACCTTTTGCGTATGGAATTCTCAGGCGATACCTAAAGATATCACTAACAGGGTTTTTCAGCGTAATTTTAGCACAAAGCTGGGTGCAGGAAGAGGAATAGGGACCTATTCAATGAAGCTTTTTGGAGAAGAAGTTCTCGGCGGGCAGGTGAGTTTTACAAGTTCGGAGAAAGAAGGCACTATTTTTCGTTTTTCCTGCCCCCTAACGCCGTCGTTTCATAAGCCATAAAAGACATCACAATTGTACCGCAAGTTGTGTAAGCGTTCACAGGGCGCCGCATCTGCATTGTTGCCTGCCCATGGCTGCATAAAAGCGGCGTTTTTTTCTTGACTCGAATGGGTGCGTCTCTATATCGTTGCCCGGAAAAGCGGGTGTTCACCCTTTTTATCCCCAAGCCAAATGATGGACGCCTTTCAAGAAGGATTCGATCGGTGCACCCATATACCATTGAAATTATTGGAAAGGAGACTGAAACATGACGACAAGCGACGCGGAAAAACAAACGCCCCTCTGGTTATCAATCGAGGAAAATATCCTTGGAAGCGGTGTGCAAGACCTTTCAGGGGCAAACCTGGAGGCATCGATTCAACAAATGGCCGGTGAACTGGACAATGCGGGTTATAACGTTTCGCGTCACGGCGGCAATTTGCTCAAACTGAGATGGGCCGTGAATAGGGCGCGAGAGGCTGGAAGACCCCTGATGAAGGACTTCAACACGGCGATCGCGGCGCTTACTTTAGAGAGCGCGGCCGACCCGTATGCGGCAACGAATAAGCTCCTCGACGACCTCGGAACCACCTGGCCTGAGCTCAGGAGCCCCGAGCGCAGACCGGATGTGGTTCGGATCGTCGAGCAGACCAAACTCGATCTGCTGATTGCCAAGGCCAAAGGGCTGGCCGATGATAAAGGCATTCGATTGCTCCTCGAGGAACAGGTGGCTTCTGAAGTGATCGTCGAGGCGTTGGAGATCAGCAAAGAGCAGCTGCAGCAGGTCAAAGACGAAATCAAAAAAGAGCGCGCAGAACGCGCAAGGGTCGAGAAGCTGCTCGAATCGGTTGCCGACAAGTCCGACGAGGAAAAGGCCAAGCACCTTATTCAAAATGACGTCTCCGAAGCATTGATTATCGAAATGGCTCAAGTCGACCAGGGTGCGATCGATGCCGCCAACAAGGCCATGGAAGAAGAGCTAAAAGAAAAACAACGCCTGGCGGAGGAGGAGGCCGCTCGCAAGAAGGCGGCGGCCGAAGGGCCGTCACTGGACGATATACCGCCGGAGG
>JASFFF010000213.1:0-6801 GCA_050124445.1 Desulfosarcina sp. | reverse complement strand
TTCGTTTGCTGATCCAAACAGCGGACTGCCAGGCCGTGATGCTCGCCGATTCCCAGTCAGGGGTGGTGGCCAATGTGCATTGCGGATGGCGCGGCAGCGTGGCTGACATCATCGGCAAAACGGTCGTACGTATGGTGTCCGAATTCGGCTGCCGGCCCGGACGCATGATCGCCGCCATCGGACCCTCGCTGGGACCCTGCTGTGCGGAGTTCACCAACTATAAGCAGGAGATCCCCCGGCAATTCTGGTCCTTTCGCACGGGACGGCACCATTTCGATTTTTGGGGTATCAGCCGGCATCAACTGGTCAAGGCAGGATTTGCCCAGCATCGCATACACACCTGTGGAATCTGCTCGCGGTGCAATCCACAGCTTTTTTTTTCCTATCGGGCAGCCCGACAGACCGGCCGTTTCGCCGCACTGATCGGTATAAACAATGAAATTGGGACAGGATAATAAAGCCATGAATTCACAAGAGACAACCGTATTGTGGAACCGATCGGTTGCGCCGGGTTACTTCCGCCTGGGGTTGGCCTGCGATATCGGCTTCGACAGCGCCAAACCCGGCCAATTCGTCATGCTGCGCATCGGGTCTGCGGTCTCTCCGCTGTTGCGTCGCCCGTTTTCCCTGCTGGGACTGATTCGCAAACACGGTCGCGTGAGCGGAATCGAGATCCTCTACAAGGTCGTCGGGCGGGGCACTGAACTATTGTCCCGTTGCCGGGATGGAGACCACTTGTCTGTGCTCGGGCCGCTGGGCAATGCCTTTCTGGTTCCCGATGGGTGTCGTCAACTGATTCTTGTTGCCGGCGGTATCGGTGTTCCGCCAATCCGTTTTCTGGCCCAGTCTCTGCTTGAACAGACGGGCAGCCTCAATCGCTGCATGGTGTTCGTCGGTGGGCGGACCAAGGACGATCTGGTCTGCATCACCGAATTCGATTTGCCTGGTTTCCTGCTGGATGTGTCTACCGATGACGGCAGCCAGGGCAGTCAGGGCATGGTGACCCGCAGCCTTGAGAGAGCCTTGCATGCCGGGTCGGCGGACCTCATTTGTGCCTGCGGCCCGCCGGCAATGCTTCAGGCGGTGGCTGATATCGCGGCGGCGCGCAACATTCCCTGCCAGGTGTCCATCGAGGCCATGATGGCCTGCGGAATGGGTGCCTGCCTGGGATGCGCGGTCCAGTTGCGTGATGACGACAGCCATTATCGACACGTCTGTGTTGATGGCCCCGTATTCGATGCAAATCGGCTTAAGTGGTAGCTGTTTTCGTTATAGGGGCTGCCAATTTCAGATTGACTTGGACTACCGGCTGTGTTAAAGGCACGTATTCCGATCAAGGCCTTATCTGACGCCACTTAGCGGTCGGAGAAGGGTCGAACTCCATGAAAAAAGAAACGCGGAAGTGGATACGGGAACTGGCCTATTATTCAAGCCTGGGATTCTCCGTCGCCCTTTCCATTTTCATCGGACTCGGGATCGGGGTTTTTCTGGACCGGCGTTTTGACACATCACCGTGGCTGACGCTCGTCTTTTTGGGATTCGGTATCGCCGCCGGATACCGGAATATTGGCCTGGCAATCAAGAAAAGCCGCAACCTGTGACCCGTAGCAGCGAAATATCGTCAACTGTGAATATTCAGCAGCGCTTACTCACCTTTGTGACACGAACCAACTGGGTGCTATTGGTTGCCGTCAGCTTGCTTGGCCTATTGGCGACATCCCCGGCTGTCGCCCGGGGCATCATCTTCGGCGGGTTGATCGTCACGATCAATTTTCATCTGCTGGCCAAAACCCTACAAAAGGCCCTGCGGCCCCAACGGCTGGCTTCCCCCAACATCATTTTGGTCAAATACTACATCCGATTCATCATCAGTGGCGTGATCATCTTCTTTCTCATCCGTGAGCAGGTGGTGAATCCAATCGGTCTGTTTGTCGGTCTATCCGTCGTGGTGGGTAGCATTTGTCTGGCCACCATGGTCGAGCTTAAAAATCTAATTTTCAAGGAGGCGGTCTAAGGATGGAGCATCCCTATCTATTTTTCGTGAAGATTTTTGAAGTGATCGGGCTGGGCCATTTCGCCCACACCTACCCCCATGTGATCTATTCCTGGGTCCTGATGGCCATACTGATTGCCTTAGGCGCCTTGGCCACCAAAACCATCTCCATGATCCCGGGAAAGGGACAGAACCTGTCTGAAGTGATCGTCTCGGGCATCGAGGATTTTATGGTGGAGACCGCCGGAGAAGAGGCGCGTTGGCTTTTTCCCCTGCTCGCCACGGTCTTTCTTTACGTCTTCATCGGCAACCTGATCGGCATTGTTCCCGGGTTCCTTCCGCCCACCGCCAACCTCAACACGACGGCATCCGTCGCCCTCACGGTAGTAATCTTCACTCATGTTATCGGCGTCAAATACCACGGCGTCGCCTATGTTAAACATTTTATGGGGCCCGTCTGGTGGATGGCCCCCTTAATTTTTATTATCGAGATCATCGGCCATTTGGCACGGATTCTGTCTCTCTCTTTCCGTCTGTTTGGAAACATGATGGGGCATGAAATCGTCCTGGCCATCCTTTTCGGCCTGGCCGGTGCCTTTTTCGCACCACTGCCCATCATGGCCTTGGGTGTCTTCGTGGCCTTTGTTCAGGCGTTTGTTTTCTTTTTGCTATCGCTGATCTATTTCTCAAGTGCAATGGAACATGCCCATTGATGAGCGATACAGGCGCAATCGGGAAGATCGTCGATGGGCCGTGGGTTTGAAAGGCTGACCGCACGGCGCATCGGCGTGTGTAGCATCGGTTTTGGGGTAACTGGAAGAAGCCCTAATTATCAATCTTATTAAAGGAGGTAGTGTAGGATATGGAAGCTCAAGCATTGCAGTTTTTTATCGCGTGTGCAACAGCAGCTGGTTTTGGAATGGCAATCGCCGCTTTCGGCTGCGGTATTGGACAGGGAATTGGCCTCAGATCCGCCGTTGAAGGCATTGCCCGCAATCCAGAATCTTCCGGTAAGGTCACCGTGACCTTGCTGATCGGTCTGGCCATGATCGAATCGCTGGCCATTTACGCCCTCGTTGTGGCCCTGATCTTGATTTACGCACATCCGCAGGCGGGCGCCATTGCTGCGCTGTTCGCTGGCTAATTTCCGTACCTGCCAAAAAGAAGTGAAAAGGGCCGCTGCCGACAAGCAGCGGCCCTTTTCTTCTCCATCCAATTATTGTTCGACCACCAGGCATCCAACGATCGCAGGCAACCTTGTTGTCATTTGCCCGCTGGCACATCGTCATGGCCCTTGCACCAGGACCTTTTGCAAATAGCGAGCGGTATGGGATTCGGGTACCCGGCAAATGGACTCCGGCGTACCGGTGGCCACTACCTTGCCACCCGCATCGCCGCCCTCGGGTCCCAGGTCGATCACGTGGTCGGCTGTTTTAATCACATCCAGGTTGTGCTCGATGACCACCACCGTGTTTCCCGTATCCACCAGGCGGTTCAGCACTGCCAGCAGCTTGCGGATGTCGTCGGCATGCAGACCCGTGGTTGGCTCATCCAATATATACAGGGTGCTTCCCGTACTGCGCTTGCTCAGTTCCCTGGCCAGTCGTATCCGTTGGGCCTCTCCTCCGGAAAGGGTGGTCGCGGATTGTCCGATGGGAACATAGCCAAGACCCACATCGGCCAAGGTCTGAAGTTTGGATCGGATAATGTGGATGTTCTGAAAGGTGACCAAACTTTGGCTGACAGTCAGGTCTAACATCTCGGCGATGTTTTTTCCTTTGTAGCGGATTTCCAGGGTTTCACGATTGTAGCGTCTGCCTTTGCAGATGTCGCAGGGAACATAGATGTCGGGCAGAAAGTGCATTTCGATTCGGACAATACCGTCACCTTCGCAGGCCTCGCAGCGTCCGCCGCGCCTGTTAAAGCTGAACCGACCCGGCTTGTAACCCCGCATTCTGGCCTCAGGGGTCCGGCTGAAAAGATCTCTTATGGGAGCAAACAAACCCGTGTAAGTGGCCGGATTGGATCGCGGGGTTTTACCGATGGGGGACTGGTCAATGTCGATGACCTTATTGATGTTATTAAGACCGGCAATCCGTTCGTATCCGCCGGCGCTCCAATTGAGTTGCTGGAGGCTGCGCACGGCCGCCCGATGCAGGGTTTCCAATACCAGCGTCGACTTGCCCGATCCGGAGACGCCGGTAACACAAGTGAAGACACCCAGCGGGAAAGCCACATTGATGTTTTTGAGATTGTTCTGGCAAGCCCCGGTAATCCTGATTTCTCCCCGACTGGTTGGCCTTCGGCGGGTGGGCACCTCAATCCGCAGGCGGCCGGAAAGGTATTTGCCGGTCAGCGATTGAGCGTCTGAAAGCATCAAGTCCGGCGCGCCCTCAAAGACCACGCGGCCGCCTGCGGATCCGGCACCCGGTCCCATATCCACCACATGGTCGGCGGCCAGGATGGTATCTTCATCATGTTCCACCACCAGAAGCGAATTGCCCATATCGCGCATGTTTTTGAGTGCGTCCAGCAGGCGTTGGTTGTCGCGTTGATGAAGACCAATGCTCGGTTCGTCGAGGACATAAAGCACACCGGTTAGTTTTGATCCGATCTGGGTGGCCAGGCGGATGCGTTGGCTTTCTCCACCCGATAGCGTGTGGGCGGGACGATCCAGAGTCAGGTAGGCCAGACCCACATCAGCGAGAAATGCCAAGCGTGACGTTATCTCCTTGACGATCTTGGCGGAAATCAGACCGCGTTTTCCCGTGGGATGGTAGGTGTCGAAAAACGTCTGCAGGGACATGATCGATTGAGCGGTCAACTCGTTGATGGATTTTCCATCAATCTTGATATGCCGGCTCTCTTGGCGCAGGCGGGAACCGTCGCACCGTGTACATGCCGATTCGGCCAAGTAGCGGCGAAGGGTCTTTTTCTCAGCGGCTGAAGATGCCTGCTGCCATTGTTGCTGCAAATGCGGAATGATCCCTTCAAATGGTCGCCTTTTTTTTCGTACCCGTCCGCCCTCTTGTATTGTAAAAGGGATCGTCTGATCCCCTGAACCGTACATAAGGACCCTTCGAAACGTCTCTGGGAGTTCTTTGTAGGCGGTATAGATGTCAACACCATAATAGCCGGTGAGATCTTCTAAAAATTCTCCGAATACCATGGAACGGCGGTGTGCCCAGACAGAGACAGCCCCCTCTCTTAGCGAGAGCTCGGGGTTGGGCACGATCTGCTGGGGTGCGAAGCATTTGGTTGTTCCCAATCCGTCACAGTCAGGACAGGCCCCGTGGGGCGAGTTGAAAGAGAAACTGGCCGGCGACAGTTCCGGATAGCTGACCTGACAGCGAGTGCAGGCTGCCTTCTCATTGAAGTGAAGTGTTTCTATCACTTCCTCCACACCTTGACCCACAAAGACGACCCGCACCTGTCCACCGGATCTGGCGATGGCCAGTTCCATGGAGTCTGCCAGGCGGTTGCGGATGGTTGGTTTGAGAATTAACCGATCGACGACCACCTCGACGGGGACAAATGGCGGCACGGAATCGGCAGCCAGGGTGTCCAATTCCCGAATGGTGCCGTCAATGCGGATTCGAGCGAACCCGTCTTTTCTCAATCGGTCGAACCAGTCCTTGTTTCGATCCGTCGCGTTTGCAGAAAGTGGCGAGAGGATTAAAAGGCGTGATCCTTCGGCCCTGCGCATGACTGCTGCAACCATTTCATCGATTGATTGAGCAACAATGGGTCTGCCACACTGGTGGCAGTAAGCGATGCCGGCGCGGGCATAAAGCAGTCGCATGAAATCGTAAATTTCAGTGACTGTGCCGACCGTCGATCGGGGATTGTGCGCAGCCGTTTTTTGCTCGATGGCAATGGCTGGGGATAGACCCTCGATTAGATCGACGTCCGGTTTACCTAGCCGCTCCAAAAATTGCCGTGCATAGGTGGAAAGCGATTCCACATAACGGCGCTGGCCTTCTGCATAGAGGGTATCAAATGCCAAAGTTGATTTGCCGGAGCCGGACAGGCCGGTGATAACCACCAATTGATTGCGCGGCAGGCACAGGCTGATATTTTTCAGATTGTGCTGCCTGGCACCCTGAACAATAATGGCGTCCTGTGTCGTCACAATTGCAGCTGAAAATATGGTTCTGTATTTAGGATCATATTGATGGCACGGCGATCAGGTGCATGTGCGGCTTGCCCAGCGTGCCTGGGACGCAGCCATGATAATTGCCGCGGCCATGCTTCGTTCCGAGGCCCCGCCGGTTCCGGCGATGTCGTAGGCCGTTCCGTGATCCACCGATGTGCGGATGATGGGCAGACCCAAGGTCGTGTTGACGCCGTCGGTAAAATGAATCATTTTAAATGGCCCCAACCCCTGATCATGATACATGGCCACCACTGCATCGCAGGCACCTTGGGCGGCTGTGAAAAAGATGGTATCGGGTGGATGCGGACCGCTGACAGCCATTCCTTGTGCAGCAGCCTGCTCGACGGCTGGTTGAATAATTCGCTCCTCCTCGTCACCAAACAGTCCGGACTCACCGGCGTGTGGATTGAGTCCGGCCACAGCGATGCGAGGCGTCGCAATACCAAAGCGGGTTCTCAGGGCCTGGTGGGTCAGTTCGATGATCGTGGCGATGCCTGGCGTGCTTAGGTTGCGGCTGACCTGTTTGATAGGCACATGGATCGTCGTTAGCACGACTTTAAGCCGTTCACCGGCCAGCATCATGGCAAACCGGGACGTGCCGGTTCGTCGGGCCAGCATTTCAGTATGCCCATGCAAATGAATTCCGGCCATT
>JASFFF010000212.1:0-6833 GCA_050124445.1 Desulfosarcina sp. | reverse complement strand
CAGATAACGAAGCCGAGGAAAAGATGATCCGCCTGTGGACAGGCATCCACGATCGCTGGGTGGTCAGCCGTGTATGCGATACGGGTACAGGCATTCCGGAGAACTTCGCCGAAAAGATCTTCGAACCATTTTTCACCACCAAGGAGGTGGGCAAGGGCACCGGATTGGGGCTTTCCATCAGCTATGGCATCGTCAACGAATGCGGCGGCACCATCGAAGCGGTACCCAATGCCGATGCCGGCACGTGTTTCGAATTGCGTTTTCCGATGATTGACCGATCGGACCCGATAACCGATGCCTTAGACGAGGAGGCGGCGCATCCTCATGGTTGAAGACACCGCCAAAACGATTCTGATCGTTGATGACGAACCGGATATAAGGGACGTGTTGTCCCTATCCCTGCAGGACATGGGTTATCGAACCCAGGAGGCAGAGAATGCCCGCCAGGCCTTCGACCTTTTTCAGGGGGACCATCCGCCGATCGTGATTACCGACATTAAAATGCCGGGGGGTGACGGCATCCAATTGCTGCGTAAAATCAAGCACGAAAACCCGGAAACCGAAGTGATCATGATTACCGGGCACGGGGATATGGATCTGGCGATCCGCAGCCTGAAATACCAGGCCACCGATTTTATCACCAAACCCATCAACGTAGACGTCCTCGAGATCGCCCTGCGTCGGGCCTTGGATAAGATCGCCATGCGCCAGAAACTACAGGACTACACCCGCAATCTGGAGCAGCTGGTGAAAGAAAAGACCCAGCTTCAGGATCATTTGGCGTCTCTGGGCCTGATGATCGGGTCGGTCTCACACGGCATGAAAGGCCTGCTCACCAATTTGGATGGGGGGCTTTACCTGGTGTCATCGGGTCTGGACAAAAACGATCTCACGCGCATCGCGGAGGGATGCGCGGCCGCCACGAAGACGGTCGGGCGCATCCGCCGGATGGTGTTGGATATCCTTTACACGGCCAAAGAACGAAAATTGAATCGGTCGCCGGTTCAGGCGGTTGATCTGGCCGAGGAGTTGGTGCGTATCGTCCAACCGCGGATTGACGAATGCGAGATTGTGCTAAAAACCAGTTTTGACAAAACGACCGGCGCCATCGATGTGGATGTTGAATACCTGCAGACCGCCCTGCTCAATATCCTCGATAACGCCGTTGATGCATGTTCGAAAGATCACGGCAAGACGGCCCATCGGATTGCGTTTGGTGTACACCAAGATAAAGGCGAAGTAATTTTCCGAATTGCCGACAACGGCACCGGCATGGATCGCGACGTCCGGGACCATATCTTCGATCTGTTCTACTCCACCAAGGGTCGCAAAGGCACAGGCCTGGGCCTGTTCATCGCCAATCGGGTCATTGGTCAACATGGCGGCGCCATTCAGGTGGCCAGCGAGCCGGGCAAGGGAAGTGCGTTCGAGGTAAGGATTCCCAAGACACCGACGCAGGATGGCCCAAATGGCCGTGACACGACCAATCAGCCGGCTGGTGCACGGAAACTGCCGTCGACCGTCTAAACCATCGGTTTTCAAATGGCGTGCCTGAAAACCGACAGGTCATCTGCGCTTTGAGAAAAACCGGCTCTTGGGTCAGGCGGTCTTGCGCCAGACAGCCCTCCACAACCTGCCTTCCAATTGCGAGATCGTCGACCGGTTGAAACCAATGGTCCTGGGCCTCCTGCCGCAATGCCGCCGCTAGGCCATGAAGGCCTCAATGCAATCCAGGGCCGAGCGCGGTTGATCCGGCGTCATCCAGCGAATCGTTGGATCGGCATTGAACCAGGTCAGCTGTCGTTTGGCATATCGCCGATGATCCCGCTTCAGGGTGTCCACCGCATGCTCGCGGGTTGACTCACCGTTGATATAAGCCGTCAAATGCCGGTAGCCAAGGCTCTGCATGGATCTCAAATCGCGATGGTAGCCGTGGGTCAGCAGCCAGCGCACCTCGTTTTCGAAGCCCTGGTGCATCATGCCGTCAACGCGCCGGTTGATACGGTCATACAAAACCGCTCGCGGCCAAAAGAGGCCGATGGTCAACGCATCGAATCGACGCTGCCTGAACTGGTGGCGCTGCTGAAATGCGCTCAGGGTTTCGCCGGTGATCTCAAAGACCTCCAGCGCACGGATGACGCGAAACGTGTCATTGGGATGGATATTTCTGGCCGCCTGGCGGTCGACCCGTACCAGGCGCTGGTGCAGCCTGGCACCCCCCTGGGTTTCGGCCTGTTGCTTCAACCGCCGGCGCACCGCCGGATCCGACGGGCCCTCTTTGAAAAGGCCATACACCAGCGCTTTAAGGTAAAAACCGGTGCCGCCCACCACCAGCGGCAGGCGGCCGTGCGCGATAATCTGACCAATGGCGCATCCGGCCGCCTCGGCATAGGCGGCCGCATCATAGTCTTCATCCGGATCGACGATGTCGATCATGTGGTGGGTCGCCGCGGCTTGTTCCTGCCGCGTCGGCTTGGCCGTTCCGATATCCATGTGACGGTAAATCTGCATGGAATCGGCGCCGACGATTTCAGCATTCAGCTCCCGGGCCAATTCGATGGCCAGGCCGGTCTTGCCGGCTCCCGTGGGACCGGCGATGATGATAATTTTTGGTTTCTCGACAGCCATCGTCAGATGCATCCACGTTTGGCAAAAGGACCAAGATCATTGCATTTCAGTCGGTTGCGGCTACCTTTAACCGTATTCGAAAACAGCGTCAAGTCAACAAGAAACTCGATTCAGGATTCACTTTCGAGCAGACCCATTCATTCTGCCATCTCCACACCTGCGACAATGGTCGCTGATGCAATCGCACGTTGCTGCGCGCCACGGTGGTTGGGGTCCGGTTGACAAAATGTCAAAACCCAAAGATAAAAGGTAAATGCGCGATGCTCACGTTTTACCCAAAATTTGGAGGAATTGAATGAATATCGCTGTGGTCGGCGGCGGTAAACGCTGTAAAGAATTCATGGATGTGATTCAACGCCACACCTTTCAAGAGGTCAACCCCAAGGTGGTGGCCGTGGCAGATATCCGCACCGATGCGCCCGGGTTGATTGAGGCCATGGAAAAGGGGCTGTTTATTACCAGCAGCTATGACGATCTTTTCGATCGGGACGACATCGATCTCATTGTCGAGCTCACCGGTTCCATGGATATCTACAACGACATCCTGGAGAAAAAGAGAAAAAATGTCCGAGCCATTGCCAACAGCACGGCCCAACTTTTCTGGGAGATCGCGCGGATCTCCACCATGCATAAGAAAACCAACCAGGAACTCAAAGAGGCCCGCGCGCTCTACAGCATGGCCCTGAACGATCTCATTCAGGAAGAGGTGCTGGTCATCGACCATCGCTTCCGCATCATCGATACCAACGATGCCTTTCTGAATAAATTCGGCATGACCCGGGATCAGGTGATCGGTGAGTTTTGCTACACCATCACCCATCACCTTGAGAATCCATGCTCGGGCCAGAATCATCCCTGTCCGTTGATCCAGACCTTGGAGACGGAGCAACCCTCCCAGACGACCCATATTCATTTGGATTCAGAGGGGCACAAGATCTACTACTCCATCTCCACCTATCCCCTTCTCGAAGACGGCGACGTCATTGGGGCTGTTGAAATTTCCCGTGACATCACCAGGGACATCAATGTCCAGAAGGTGATGATGCAGCAGGAGAAACTGGCCTCCGTGGGACGGCTGTCCGCTGGAGTGGCTCACGAGATCAACAATCCATTGACCACCATTTTGACGACAGCCATGCTGCTGCAAGAGGATCTGGAGCCCGACGATCCAACCCATGAAGATTTGTCCATCATCAGCAATGAAGCCTTGCGCTGCCGCAAGATTGTCACCAACCTTCTGGATTTCGCCCGCCAAAATCAGCCCCACAAGAAAATTCACGATATCAACGATGTTGTCTCCGCTTGCGTGTCGCTCACACAAAAGCAGGCAGCCTTCAAAGATGTCTCCATAGCCAATCACCTGGCCGACAACGTGCCCGCTATGCCGGTCGACAAGGGCCAGATCGAACAGGCGTTGATCAATCTGATCATTAACGCCGTAGAGGCAACCCCGGCTGGAGGCCATATCCGGGTGTCGAGCGAATTGTCCGAGACAAAGGGCTTTGTCGAGATCACCATTGCCGACACGGGCGAAGGCATTGCCGACGAGCGATTGAGTCAAATCTTCGACCCGTTTTTCACAACCAAAGAGCACGGCACCGGACTGGGACTGGCCATCACCCACGGCATCGTCGAACAGCACGGTGGAACCATTGCTGTGAGTAGTATTGTCGGGCAGGGGACCCGCTTCACCATCAGCCTTCCCATCAAGGAATCCGACAGCCATGGAAACTGAAGCCCACCGAATACTGGTTGTCGATGATGAGCCCAATATCTGCCATAGCTGCATTAAAATCCTCTCCAAGTCAGGCTACCAGACGGAGTTTGCCTTAGATGGCTACGAGGCGCTCAACAAACTGCAACAGATGCCGTTCGATGTGGTCGTAACCGACCTGAAAATGAGTGCCTTGGGGGGGATGCAGGTTCTGGCGCAGGTCAAGGAAGCCTATCCCGACACCTTGGTTATCGTCATCACCGGCTACTCGACGGTCTCTTCGGCGGTGGAAGTGATGAAGATGGGGGCCTTCGACTATCTGCCCAAACCATTTACCCCCCACGAGTTGCGTGCAGTGGTCGGCCAGGCTTTGGCGGCACGGGCAAGTCGGCTGGAGAACCGGCGGTTGAGAAGAAAGCAGACCCCCGCGCAGCGGGTGTCTCACCAGCTGGTGGGCGAAAGTCCAAAAATAAAGCAAGTGATTTCAATGGTGGAGAAAGTGGCGCCCACCGACGCCACCGTTTTGATTTACGGCGACAGCGGCACAGGCAAGGAGTTGGTGGCCCGGGCCGTGCACGCCAACAGCAACCGGGCCGACAAGGTTTTTTTTGCCGTAGACTGCGGCACGCTTTCCGGCAATCTGTTGGAATCCGAACTCTTCGGTCACACCAAGGGGGCCTTTACCGGGGCTCATGAAGAGAAGGCCGGCATCTTCCAGCAGGCCCACACCGGCACTGTTTTTCTTGACGAAATCAGTAACATCGGCATGGATGTCCAGGGTAAGCTGCTGCGCTTTCTGGAAACCCGCGAACTCCTTCCGCTGGGCAGCACGGTCAGCCGCAGGGTCGATGTACGACTGATTTTCGCCACCAACCGCAATTTGGAGGAGATGGTCGAAAGTGGAACCTTCCGCCAGGATTTCTATTACCGCATTTATGTCTATCCCATCATGTTGCCCCTCTTGAAGGAACGCCGGGAAGACATCCTGCCCATCGCCTACCATTTTCTCGGCCAGTTCAGCGACAAAATGGATAAGGCTGTGCGCGGCTTCGACGATGAGGCCGTCACCCGACTCGTTGAACACAACTGGCCGGGCAACGTTCGCCAGCTGCGCAATGTGGTGGAACGGGCGGTAATTCTCTGCGAAAAACAGACCATCGGAATCAAGGATCTGCCCCTGTTAAGTGAGATCAGCGATATGGAATACCTGTTGGAAAAAACGCCCACCACCAATGCGGCGCTGAAAGCTGCCAAGGCCCAGATTCGCCAGAAAGCCGTGGCCCGCGTGGAGACCAATTTTCTGACCCATGCCCTGTCCAACAACGACTGGAACGTCACCCGGGCAGCCAAGGCCGTGGGCATGCAGCGGTCAAACTTTCATAACATGATGAAAAAACATGGTATTACATTACCCAAAAAACGGTAATGACTCCACTTATACACTGTACTTTTTTTATATACACCAAGCATGGATTCCCGCTGATTGACCACCGTCGTTGAATCCCGCCTCAATCCCTCCCGTAGCCGATCCGCCGGATTGTGTATGCTAAGTATATACACCATAACGCCGACAGCCCCGACTGAATGATATTATTTCATTTATTTTCATATAGTTAAAATCTATAGTCCGCCTGGCACAGCTTGTGCTGTACATATACGGGAAGAAACAGACAATCGAAAGCATAAAGCCAATCAGCAAAGGGGGCAACATATGAGTGCAACGACAAAGATCATGGTGGTCGATGACGAACTGGGAATTTGCAAAAATGTGGAGAAAATCCTGACCAAAAGCAATTACGAAGTCACCCGGGCCACCAGCGCCAAAGAAGCCTTGTCGATCATGGCCAAAGAGTCCTTCTCGCTATTGATTTCCGATCTGGTTATGCCAGAAATGAATGGCCTGGAACTGATCAAAATGGTCAAAAAGGAGTGGCCGGTGACCCAGGCGGTGATGATGACCGCCTATGCTTCTACGGATACCGCCGTCAAAGCCATCCGCATGGGTGCCCTGGATTATATCCCCAAGCCCTTTACACCGGACGAACTGCGTGCCACGGTCGAAAATGCGCTCTCCGGCAAACTGATCGAAGCCAAAATTTCGGAAACCGAGCGCGATTCCATTAACATCATCGATGTGGATATTCCTTTCGATGCCGATGAAGTGGCCCGCCATACCAGTGAAGCATATGCACGCAGCTTGGGCCCATCGGACATGCCGGTGGTGGATGTGCAAAACATCGAACCGGTTGAAGGATTCTGCGAATTAGGCAACATGGTCTGCGACATCTTTGTCAAATTGGGCGCCACCTGTAAGGCCGGCACCAAGACGGCCAAATGCCCGCAACTGGCCAAGAAAAAGAGAGCTGCCAAAAAGAAAGGCGTCGACACCCGCACACTGATCGGTATCGACCAGCCCTTTGACTACGACGAGGTCATCTCCGTAACCGGTCCGGAGTACATTCAGAACCTGCAAACGGACGGGGTGGTCATC
>JASFFF010000211.1:0-6834 GCA_050124445.1 Desulfosarcina sp. | reverse complement strand
TTCATCGATGAAGGCGCCAAGCGCGAGATCCGCCGGAAGATTCTCAAGGCCGTGGCCATCCCCGGCTACCAGGTGCCTTTCGGATCCCGGGATATGCCCATTGCCCGTGGATGGGGAACGGGCGGTCTGCAGATCACCCTTTCCATTATCGGCCCGAAGGATGTCCTCAAAGTGATCGATCAGGGGGCCGATGACAGCGTCAATGCCGTCAATATCAGGCGATTTGTCACCCAGGTCACCGGCGTTGCCCTGACCGATGAAACCCAGGCGGCGACCATTATTCAGACACGGCATCGTGTGCCTGAAAAACGGCTCAACAGCGAGCAGATCCTTGTGCTTCAGGTGCCCATCCCGGAACCTTTAAGGGACGTTGAGCCATCGGAAAGAGAATCTCGCCGCATGCACGCAGAAGCGGATTATGGGCGCATGTGGCTGCGCCTTTATGAAGATATCGTCAAGTACAAGGAGATCACCATCGGGGCCCGCTACCCGGCGCAGGTCAATGAGCGCCACATCATGGATCCCAGCCCGATTCCGCGTTGGGACAATCCCAAGCTGCACATGGCCGAGTGCTTGTACTTGTTCGGCGCAGGACGCGAGAAGCGCATCTACGCGGTGCCCCCCTTTACCTCGGTGGCCTCTCTGGAATTTGAAGACCATCGGTTTCGTGTGGAATCTTTCGACGGCAAGCAGTGCCGCCTCTGCGGCAGCCGGAAGAGTTACCTGGATGAACTCATCGATGATGTCAATGGCAAACGGTTTTATCAATGCTCGGACACGGCCTTTTGTGCCGAACGTCAAACAAAAGAAAGTTAAGCGGCCATGCCAAACACAGAACATCCGCTTTTGGCGGTGAAAAATGTGTCCAAACGCTATGGTGTCGGGTGTCCTTCTTGCAGGGAGAATACTGGCCCCGGCCACAACCGCAATATGTGTCCATGCTGCCAGACGGTGTGGGCCTGCCAGAACATATCGTTCGATCTATACGCCGGGGAAGTG
Organism: Desulfosarcina sp.; assembly: GCA_050124445.1. GTDB lineage: Bacteria > Desulfobacterota > Desulfobacteria > Desulfobacterales > Desulfosarcinaceae > Desulfosarcina. The sequence goes on along the minus strand of JASFFF010000211.1, from coordinate 5,835 downwards.
TTGGGCATCGTGGGGGAAAGTGGCTCGGGCAAGAGCACCCTGCTCAAATTGATCTACTTTGACAGTGATCCGACCAGCGGAAGCATGCACATGCATCTCAACGGCCAGCAATCTTCCGCCGCTGTCAAACTCGAAGGCGAAGACTGCTTCCAATTCAGCGCCTACAAAAAGCGTCAGATGCGCAATACGCTTCTGGGTATCGTTTATCAGCACCCCCATCTGGGATTGCGCATGCACATCAGTGCAGGTGGAAATATCGCCGAACGGCTGCTCATGGCCGACTGGCGCAATGTGGGCAAGATTCGCCAACGTGCGGGGGGCCTGTTGACCAAAACCGAGGTGCCCCTGGAACGCATGGACGATGCCCCACGGCTTTTTTCCGGTGGCATGCAGCAGCGCGTCCAGATTGCCAAAGCATTGTGCAACGAACCAAACCTTCTGCTGCTGGACGAAGTTACCACAGGCCTGGATGTGTCTGTCCAGGCCCGTGTGCTCGATCTGATTCGCAGCCTGCAAGCCGAATTGAATTTGGCCACCATCGTGGTTTCACACGACCTGGGTGTCATTCGCATGCTAACCACCCGGACACTGGTGATGAAAAACGGCTGCATTGTCGAATCGGGCCTCACCGATCAAGTACTGGAAGATCCCCAGGATGCCTATACCCAGCTGCTGGTCAGTTCGGCTTTGTAGGTGCTGTGTGCGAAACGATCCCGCACCGGGAGAAGAACAATGAGCCTTTTGCGCGTCGAAGATTTGAACAAGTACTTCAAGCTGCACCATCTGGGTGGGAAAAACATTTACGGCTTCAGCGATCTCTCCTTTGCGATCGCACCGGGTGAGGTGCTGGCGCTGTCCGGGCCAAGTGGCACCGGAAAAAGTTCAGTGCTCAAATGCATCTATCGCACCTATTTGCCGTCGACGGGAAGCATTCGCTATGCTTCCGCGCATGATGGGCCGCTGGATCTGGCCGTTCTGCCGGAGCACCACATCATCAAGCTGCGCAGGCAGGAACTGGGATATGTGTCCCAGTTTTTAAGCGTTCTGCCCCGGGTCACGGCTGCCGATATTGTGGCCGAGCCTCTCATCCAGCAGGGTGTCCCTGTAGAAGCAGCAAACCAGGAAGCCAAACATCTGCTCGGGCAACTGAACATACCCTGCAAATTACACGATGCGTATCCAGTGACCTTTAGCGGAGGAGAACAACAGCGGGTCAATATTGCGCGAGGGATCATATCGAAACCACGTCTTTTGCTGCTCGATGAACCGACGGCGTCCCTGGATGCTGCCTCGGTCCAGATCGTGCTGGACCTATTGCGCACCCTGACCCGGCAAGGCACCACCATCATCATGATTTGTCACGACACGACGGTGGTGGAAAAAATGGCTGATACCGTCATACCCATGGTTCATCGGTCAAAGATCGATGAAACGCGCTTCGAGGTGCAGAAAAAGGACCGAGCGGCGTCCATGGTGATTGCCAACGGTAAACTGGTGCTGCCGGACCGCGTGGCAGAAAAGACCGACCTGATCGTTGAAGGCGGTAAAATCGCCCATATCGGCCGTCGCCTCCATCCCGTGGCCAACTGCCATATCGTGGACGCTGCAGGTTTATGGGTCCTGCCCGGCTTTATCGATCTGCATAGCGATGCCATCGAGATATCGATCCAGCCCCGCCCAAGGGCCATCCTGCCCACCCGAATCGCCTTGACCGAACTAGATAAAAACTTGGCGGCGTGCGGGATTACGACCATGTATCACTGCGTCAGCTTTACCGGTAAGACCGATAACGCCTTGCGCCACTATGAACGCGCTGCCGAGTTGATTCGAGAGATCAGCGATCTTTCCCATGAGATGCTGGTGCGCAACCGAATCCACGCCCGTTACGAAATATTGGAAACCGATGCGCTTCCCAACCTGATCGAATTGCTGGCCGAGAAGCGTTTGGACTTGGTTTCGCTGATGGACCATACACCGGGTCAGGGGCAATTTCGCAATCCGGACTACCTCTATGAATACTACACCAAAGCCACCCACCTGAGCCGTGAACAGGTCGATGACATGATCGAACGCAGACTTGCCAAAAAGCGCACGTTTGATGATGCGCATATTCGGGAGTTGGTTCAGGAATGCCACCTACAGCGCCTACCGATTGCCAGCCATGATGATGACACCGAGGCAAAAGTGCGTTGGGTCCATGGCATGGGCGTCCGGATCAGCGAATTTCCGGTTACGCTCGAGGCCGCCAAGACCGCCAGGACGCTGGGCATGAATGTCCTCATGGGCGCCCCCAACATCATCTTCGGCCGCTCTTTGAGCAACAATCTCAGCGGCCGCGACGCCATCGCCGCCCGGTGCTGCAACTTGATTGGTTCCGATTACAGCCCCAGCTCACTGCTGCATGCGGTGTTCAAAATGAATCAACTGGCGCTCAGATCGCTCCCGGAACTGATCGGTATGGTCAGCCATGCACCGGCCCGCACCATGGGTCAGGCGGACCGCATCGGCGCCATCAAAGAAGGGCTGTCGGCGGATCTGGTCCTGGTGGATGACAGCGGCCATACGCCGCGGGTGATCCAGACATTTGTCGATGGCAGGCAGGTCTACGCTGGACGATAGATGGACGCACATTTTCAGGTTTATATCGCATACGGCCGCTGACCCGACCAAGCGATGCCCTTAATGAAAGGCTCCCATCAATGTTAAAGTTAGACGACAATGAATCCCATCGGGTGACAGTCAGCCAATCCAAACGGCGACCGCCCATTTCTAATGAAACGTTGAACAATCTGTCCAAGGTTGCCCGCAAGGCCGCCAAGGCAGCCGGCCGCTGCCAAATGGATCGATTTGGAAATGATGGACAACGTATTCTGGACAATCCTCCCTATGACATGAAAATAGCCATGGATCGTGCCAGCGAGATGGCCATTTGCACCATCCTGCAAAGCGTATTTCCAAACCACGCCATCCTTTCGGAAGAGGGGGGAGTGATGGGGCACAATGCAGATTTTACCTGGATCATTGATCCGCTGGACGGCACATTGAATTACTTCCATGGGATGCCGTTATTTTGTACCAGCGTGGCCTGCTACCATACCCCGTTGGCATCTCACGCCAACATACCCGATGCCCGTGTGTCGGCGGTGAGCCATGGCAAGCCTCTGGTGGGGGTCGTCTACGCGCCCTATCTTGACTGGTTGTTCAGTGCCACAGTCGGTCATGGTGCGACCTTCAACGGGCAACCGATACGCAAGCCAAGCAGCGTCGCCTTGGAAGACGCGGTAATTAGCATCAGCTTCGGAAGTGATGAAACGGTCATGGGGCACATGCAGACAGTCGTCGCGGCTCTGCTCCAGAAGACCAAGAAACTGCGCATGTTTGGGGCAACAGCCTTGGAGCTTGCCCAGCTGGCTAAAGGATCCACGGCAGGCCTTGTCCGGCTCAATATCAAAATCTGGGATTTTGCTGCTGCTGCGCTTATTTTAACTGAATGTGGCATTCAATTCGAGGTGCGGCCCAACGTGATGACCGGCTGGCAAATCCTGGCCGCACGCAATGACATCTTCCAACCCCTGAAATCTATTCTGGATGCATGCTCGCCCGAAGATTTTTATCTCTCCAGTTAGTGAATCACAAAATCGATATCGAAACTTACATCCCTTCCATTGTTAATCATTGGCGATAGTTTTCCCTCCGTTCCAATGGTAGAGCAATGAGTGGCTGCAGAAACGTTTCAGGTCGTCGAATCAGATGATATCATTCTGTCACTAATCGGTCCATCGTCGAAACCGGTACTTTAAAGTACAAACAAGCATTTTTTCATGATCAACAGGTGAACTATGAAGCCTAAATATGTTCTATGTTGTGGCTAAACATAGATATTACAATGAATTAACAGATACCATATGTTTTGGTGATCAGCAGGTTGGAGTTACCTGTATCACACGATCTAACAGATTTGACAAAAGCCACTTAGTCCTTGGGAGTTCGTACCTTCTTACGCCGCTGGTCTGGGGCGGCGGTCACGCCGTCGTTAGCACCCGCATGTTTGATCTACTTCAGTTTTTTCATGAAGTACTCTGGTATCTTCTCGTATCCTTGGCGAGTATAGAAACGATGAGCGTCGGTCCGGCGGCTGTGACAATGGACTTCTATCCTATCGCATCCACGGGCTCGAGCTGCCTGCTCTACATAATCTTCCAACTGCCGACCCAATCCACAGCTTCGGTGATCATGATGCACGCAAAAGTAACTGATTCTAGCGAAAGGACCGCGAGAGGCAAGCTGTGGGATAAAATGCAGAGATAGGACGGCAACTATTACGTCATCTTGCTCTCCGACAACAAGCTCCTCTTCCGGATCACCCAGTAGGGATTTGATTCGGTCGGATAGAAAATCACCTGTGTTTGGATATCCAAGTTGATCGAGAAGTAGCAAAATGGCTGGAGCGTCGTAGTGATGTGCTTTTCGGATCTTCATTGGTTTATCGAACATTTATATTATCGAATTGGCTCGTATTCGTGCATGAGAGCCCGGATTTTGATCTCATCCACCATAGTCAATAAAATTGAAAAAAACAAGAAATAGCATGGATTCTATAGAATATTAATGAGATATCATGATCTATGGCAAGACCGATTCCACAAGCCATCACCGTAGGATCTCACATGCCGCACCACCTCATAGTATTCCGGCCGTGCCGCCAGCAGAAGCCGATGAGCCAAAAATGGCGAAAAGCGAGGAGAATGCTCCTCCCGATGGTGATGAAAAACCCGACGAGCCCCAATTCAAGATTAGTAGCCTGAAAACTTTTTAGATCCTTCTATTGTTTCAAGATCCAAATCAAACTGAAAAAAATATCCGAGCACCCCAACGGGCCGGCTAAGAAATTATGTTTTGTCTAACACAAAAACCATCACTCAAAAAATTCCATGTTTCTTGCCACTTATCCCATTTATTAACTGCTAAAGTAACTGACCTTTTATAGACGCCATCGAAACCAGCATAATGAAATAATTCTAAGCTATACAATGGAAGGTTTCCGGAAAGCGCATAACCTTTATGGAGAATTTATTTTTCAGTGGTTCTGTTGGCCATGTCGATAAATTCCTCCTGGGCACATCGCGATGCAGCGCCTTTTGCCGGTTGCCGTTGCTTGTAGCGGCCATCCTGCTGACAGTCCCACACGGAGGTGTTGTCCTTTTCGTATACGTCTATGATTCCTGAAAGTTGCTGCTTGACTTGCTCGTCAAGCACCGGAAGGATAGTTTCTACTCGCTTGTTGAGGTTGCGTTTCATCCAGTCGGCGGAGCCAATGTAGTACTCGGGCTCGCCCCCATTGACAAAGAAGAAGATGCGGCTGTGTTCAAGAAACCGTCCGATCACACTGAACACTCTGATAGTTTCCGAAAGTCCTGGAACGCCCGGGACTAGTGTACAAAGGCCGCGAACATTCAGTGAAATGGGGACCCCTGCCTGACTGGCTTTGTATAGTTCGCGTACGATATCGGCGTCCTGGAGCTGATTCATTTTGGCCTTGATACCGCTCGGTTTGCCCTTGGAGGCAAACTTGGCCTCGCGCTGGATCATTTCGGTAAAGCGTTCCCGCATGTTTACAGGTGCGACCAGAATATTGCGGTAGGAGGGATAGGTCGTCGATCCCGTTAATGAGTTGAATACATTAGCGGCTTCCTCGCACAGGTCGGGATGGTCGGTCAGTATCCCCAAGTCCTCGTACATGCGCGCCGTGCCGTCATGGTAATTGCCTGTACCGAAATGGAGATAGCGCCGAAGCCGGCCTTTTTCTTCACGAACCACCAACGCCAATTTAACATG
>JASFFF010000210.1:0-6846 GCA_050124445.1 Desulfosarcina sp. | reverse complement strand
AATGGTTGTGTCGTAGGCGGCCGTGTGGGCAAAGGCCTTGCAGGCCAGCTGGTAGCGCAAGGCCAGCGAAATGCTTCCTCCACGGGCGGTCATCTCATCGATTATGGGTTGGTAATCGCCGGGATCCACAACGGATGCAACGCGAATAAAGTTTTTGGCCGAAGCACGGATCATGCAGGGGCCGCCGATGTCGATATTGCCCCGCGCCTGCTCCGGCGTGACCCCCGCTTTTGAAATGGTTTCCTTGAACGGATAGAGATTGACCACCACCATGTCGATGGGAATCCCCCCCGTGCGCTTCAGATCAGACTGGTGCGCATCGTTGTAGGTCTCGGTCAGCAGTCCTAGATAAATTTTAAAATCCAGTGTCTTAACCAATCCGCCCTGGGTCTCTGGTTGTCCGGTATAGTCCGATACCTGGGTCAGGTGGTTCCCGGTCCGATCGCCCAGTATTTCACCGATGCGAGCATACGTGCCCCCGGTGGAAAAGATGCGAATCTGCGGATTGATCGCCAGCAACTGTGGAACGAACACCTCCAGGCCGCTTTTATCGGAAACACTGATCAAGACGTGCCTTACGCGTACGGCGTTGTCAATTCTCTCTACCTTGTTGATTGTCATCTCGGCTTACCTTTCTCCTTCGTATTCTTCCAGAAACCGGTCGAAAAAGTCGACCATGAACCGATGCCGCCTATCGGCCAAGCGGCGGCCGGTGGCCGTCAGGATCCGGTCCCGTATCGTGGCCAGTTTCACCACGTACTCGCGGTACCCCGTGTCGTCAACCGAATAGGCCGGTGCGCGGGCGACGTCTACCTCAGGGCTGTGCAGCCGGGCACCCAGTTCGCCGGCAAACAGAAACGCCCGGGCCACGCCCACCGCACCGATGGCATCCAATTTGTCTGCATCGAACAGCACGCTGGCTTCTAATGTGCGCGGGATCTCGCCACGACGAAAACGATGGGCGGCGATGCAATGGATGATGTTCTCTCGGCGCGAGGCCGTCAGGCAATGGTCGTTCAACATCTCGGCGGCCATCACCGCGCCTTTTTCAGCGTGGCATAGTTGCCCATTGGCCTTGTCCTGGAGCACGCGGCCGATATCATGAAGATAGGCGGCGGCCTCCACCACCAGCAGATCGGCCCCTTCAGCTGTGCCGATGCGCCGACAAAGACGGTGCACCCGCAAGGTGTGGTCCCAGTCGTGGCTGCCACTGGCCTGCGAGAAGTGCTTCCGCGCCTGTTCGCGGATGCATGATAGCACGGCTCTTTCCGAGACGGCCATGCGAACCGGAGCAACGCGGTGGGTGCCCTGCGCGGTGTCGCCGGTCATGGTTGCTTCACCGACAAGCGGCGACCGTCCACGAGGATGGTCTCCCGGAAGTGCCCGGTGCCTTGCGCAAGGCGGCGAGCCGCTGTTTTGACGATCGTATGTGGGGTTTCGGTTGCATGTCATTCGATGGACATGATCCCTTCCCAGCGCTGGTACTCGGTTCCCGTGGGCAACCCGTTGGCCTCAAGCAGGCGGATGATGTCTGCATCGTTGAATCTCAAATAGGGGTTGACAGCCCGTTCATCGTCAAGGGTGGATACCACATGATGCTTATTATATTTGGCGGCGTAGGCATCGATGGCGCGGTTGGCTGGCGTCAGCTTTCGGGCAATGGCCAGGGATTCAGTTACATAATCGTGGCCGGCATACAGTCGCGTCTCGCCGGGAAATTGCATCAACAACTGAATGGACTGGTAAAAAGCCTTCAAATCACCTGAAAAACAATTGCCCACCGTGCCATTGAACAGGGTGTCGCCGGTTACCAGCAAATTGTCGGCGGCAAAGGTCACCGAATCGGCGGTATGGCCTGGTGTCAAACGGACAGTTACCGTTTCGCCGTTCAGGTCGATGGTGTGGCCATCGGTGAATCGGCGATGATCGAGGTGGTCCGCACCGGTGGATTGGATCAGCAGCCGGGTCCCTCGGGTGTGGTCGCCATGGCCATGGGTGTTGGTGACCCGGTCCAGTTTGAGGTGGTTTTGGCCAACGAAATCTAAGATGTCCGTCACCGCTCCGCCATCGATGGCCAAGGCCCTGCCATCGCTATAAAGCAGATATCCCAGGTTATCGGCACCATAGAAAAATTGTTTGATTTCCAATGGTCTGTTTCTCGCTCGGGTCGCTGGATGGAGAGATCATGAATTTTGCATTGATATCGATATATTAAACTATTGGTTCAGGCAACAAAAAAAGCAATTTTAGTTGTCTTTGGGCCAATGCTCGGACCGGTAGCCCTCTGCGAGGGTGTGCTGTTACAATCACTCCACTTTACTCCACATAAATATATTCCACGCTATTTTCATTTAACTTTCAAAAATTATTAATAAAATTTTGATTCATGTTAATACTTTTCTCTTGACACATTTCGAAATTTGTACTTTTATCCAAATGTAGTGGATTAAAGTGGATAAAAATGGTGAAATATGTTCCGGGGAAGCTCCTTTCATACCATCGATCCCAAAGGACGAATTATCGTTCCGGCACGATTTCGCGACGTGATCAAGGCCGGTGGTGCGGACAGCATCATGATCACCCGCATGGACAGCTGCCTTTTCGCCTACGCTCACGATCAGTGGCGCAAGCTGGAACAGAGAATACTGCATCTTCCTGAAAAAAGCGAGGCCATGCGCCGATTCCAACGCCTTTTTATCGGCGGAGCCCACGACTGCAAATGCGACGCCCAGGGACGCGTGTTGATTCCGCCTTTTCTGAAGCAGTACTCCGGGCTCGAAAAGGAGATCGTGCTGGTGGGGGTGCTGGACCGATTTGAGATCTGGTCGCGGGAGAACTGGGACCGAGAAAATGGGCTGATGGAGAAGGATATGGGCGACGACCAGGTACGGCAAGAAATCGCCCAATTGGGACTGTAGCTCATGTCCGGCTACCATGTCACCGCCATGCTCCATGAAGCGGTGGCCATGCTGGCATGCCGGCCCGGCAAGATTATTGTAGATGGGACCCTGGGGGGATGCGGGCACGCGCGTCGAATCTGTGAGCAGATCGCTCCGGATGGCATTTTAATCGGCATCGATCAGGACCAAAATGCCATTGATCATGCCCGCAAGGCACTTCCCACCGGCACCTTACGGATTCATATTGTCCACGGTAACTTTGTGGATCTGCCGTTGTTTCTATCTCAACTGGGCATCGATGCCGTTGACGGTATTCTTATTGATATCGGACTTTCGCTTCATCAGATCGAGGCCAGTGGCCGCGGTTTTAGCTTCCACCGGGACGAGCCCTTGGATATGCGTATGGATGCCCGATCAGGCGTCACGGCGGCGGATTTGGTGGCGACCTTGAGCGAGCGTGAACTGGCGCAGCTGTTTACGCGCTATGGTGAAGAGCGCTGGTCCAGGCAAATCGCCCGCCGCCTGGTCGCTACCCGCAACAAGCAGCCGGTGGATACCAGTGGTCGATTGGCCAGGCTGGTCGTTGAAGCGGTTCCCGCGGCCGCGCGGTCGCAGAAAATTCATCCTGCCACGCGTGTGTTTATGGCCCTGCGCATTGCCGTCAATCGTGAATTGGAGGTGCTGGAGCGTTTTCTGGACGTGGCTGTTGACCAACTCAAAACAGCCGGCCGTCTGTGTGTACTCTCATTTCATTCTTTGGAAGACCGGGTGGTCAAACACCGCTTCCGTTCCATGGCAGATCCCTGCAACTGCCCGCCGTCATTGCCGCGGTGTGCCTGCGGCCGCAGAGCGACGGTCCACCTGCTGACGCGAAAGGTCATCCGGCCCACGGAATCGGAAATTCGTAACAATCCAATGGCCCGCAGCACGCGCTTGAGAGCAGTGGAGAAGCGCTAATGGCGAGAACGAGCGTATCTGTCGGCCCACCGCCGGCCAGGCGCAGGCAGGCCGGAGGGGAAGGCCGTAGAAACCGTAAGGTCGCGCCACCGAGAAAGACCAAGACCGGTATTTGGCTCGTCGTGATGGTGCTTTTTTTTGCCCAGGCCATGCTTTACGTGTGGTGCCGGGTTCAGTGCGTTAAAGCCGGATATGGCATTGAGCGCGAAATGCGTCAACGCCAGGCACTCACCAAAGAGCGCAACACATTGGACATTGAAATGGCGCGGCTTAAATCGCCGGAACGGATTGAAACCATTGCACGGACCCGTCTGGGACTGGTCATGCCGGATGCGCAACAGACGGTGGCACTACCATGAAAACAGCGGCAACCAAACGGACGCGACTGCGGGCTGGCATCATCGGCGCGTTGTTTATGCTGGCGCTTCTGGCCGTCGGCGCGCAGGCCGTTCGGCTGCATGTATTCAAGGGGGCCTGGCTCTCTGAACGGGCTTCCAAAGAGTACGAGCGGGCCATGGTGGTGCAGGGCAAGCGGGGCGCTATCTTCGATCGCAATGGCAGCCCGCTGGCGGTAAGTATCGACAGCCCATCCATTGCCGCCTATCCGCGCCGGATCGAGGATCGCAAGGCTGCATCCGACCAACTGGCCAGGACACTCGGCCAGCCGCAACGCCGGGTTTACAATAAGCTGACGCCCAAGCGGTCCTTCGTGTGGCTTAAGCGTCAGGCCGTTCCCCGACAGGCCGAATCGATTCGGAACCTGGGCATCAAGGGGGTCGATTTCATTACCGAACACAGCCGCTATTACCCCAGCAAGACGCTTGCAGCCCAGCTGTTGGGCTTTTCCGGCGTCGATGGTCATGGCCTGGAGGGGCTTGAGTTTTACTTTGACACGACCCTCCGGGGCAGGGAACAGGCAATTACCGTGCTTAAAGATGCCCTGGGCCGGCGGTTTGAGGGTGCCAACATTCCGGTTTTGACCGAGGGCAACAATGTGGTTCTGACCATCGATCGCACCATTCAGCACATTGCCCAGAAAGCCCTGGAGAAAACAGTAACCAAGCACGACGCGCGCTCGGGTATCGCCATCGTCATGACACCTGCCACCGGAGAGTTGCTGGCCCTGGCACACTACCCGTTTTTCAACCCCAATAGCTATCGGGATTTCGAGCGCGAACGGTGGCGAAACCGGGCCGTCACCGATGCTTTTGAACCGGGCTCCACCATGAAGATCTTTAGTGTTGCCGCGGCCATAGACAGTGGCGTTTGCTCACCGTCCACCATCTTTTACTGTGAGAACGGTGAGTATCACATCGGCAAGAATATCATCCACGATACCAAATCCCACGGGTGGCTCTCTTTGCAGCAGATCGTCAAATACTCGAGCAATATTGGGTCTGTTAAAATGGCCGAAAAGCTGGGTTCCCGTCAACTGTACGATTACCTTCGGGGGTTCGGTTTCGGGCAGCGCAGTGGTATCGACTGTCCTGGTGAAACCGCCGGCAGTTTGAGCAGCTTCAAGGCCTGGTCGGCCATCGATACCGGGGCGATCGCTTTTGGACAGGGCATTTCCGTATCGGCCATTCAGCTGATTGCGGCCACATCGGCCATCGCCAACGATGGGTTGCTCATGAAGCCCATGTTGGTGAAGGCAATTACCGATCGTAAAGGGCAGCCGGTAAAACAATATGCCCCCGAACCGGTACGCCGGGCGGTCTCTTCTCAATCTGCAGTTACCGTGCGACGCATTCTTAAAACCGTGATTACCGAAGGTGGCACCGGGGTGAACGCAGCGCTTGAGGGCTACAGTGTGTGCGGCAAGACCGGCACGGCGCAAAAGATTGACGGCAGCGGCACCTACGCAAAAGGGCGTTTTTTGGCTTCCTTTGTCGGTTTTGCCCCGGCGGATCGCCCTGAATTGGCCATCTTGGTGTTGGTAGACGAGCCCAAAGAGCAAACCTACGGAGGGATCGTCGCTGCACCGGCCTTTCGCCAGATCGCTCTGGAGACCTTGAGTTATTTGAACATACCACCGGGACCCGATGCTGATCGGCTGCAGGTGTCACGGGGAAACAGGGCCAACGGATGAAACTCTCTGTGCTCACGGATAAGCTGGCCATTGAAGCCACAACCGCCCTTGACAACTGGGGTGATCCGCAGATCAAGGCGCTTTGCTATGATTCGCGCAAAGTGACTCCGGGCAGCCTGTTCATTGCGATCCAAGGACTTTCCGTAAATGGACACGGTTTCATTGATCAAGCCGTCGACCGGGGCGCGGTGGCTGTGGTTTGCGAGCAGCCGACGGAAGCCGAGGTGGCGGTATTGCAGGTGGCCGATTCCCGGGCAGCGCTGGCCCAATTGGCCTGCCGGTTTTACGGCTATCCGGCCGATGCGATGACCCTGGTGGGCGTGACGGGCACCAACGGAAAAACCACCGTCACTTATCTGCTTGAACAGATTCTGAAAAAGGCCGGTCATCAACCGGGCGTGGTGGGAACCATCAACTATCGCTATGACGGCAACGTGTTCGACAATCCGGTAACCACCCCCGAGTCTTTGGAACTTCAGGCCATTCTGCGTGAAATGGCCGATGCGGGGGTGACCCATGCGGTGATGGAGGTCTCATCGCATGCCCTTGATCTGCATCGCGTGGATGGTTGCCGGTACGACATGGCCGTTTTCACCAATCTAACCCAAGATCACCTGGACCACCACGGCGACATGGACCGTTACTGGGCCTGCAAGCGATCGATGTTCACCAATTATCTGCGACCCGCCGACGCCGACCATCCCTTGCGGGCTGTTGTAAACGCAGACGACCCCAAAGGAAGCGAGCTGTTCCATATCTTAGGGGATCAATGTCTGAGGACGGCTGCCTATGGCCAGGGAGACATCCTTCCCGTGGCTGTTATTCGAGACCTGACCGGTATTCGTGGCAGCATCGCCACCCCCCGGGGCGAAATACCGTTCAGCTCGTCATTGGTAGGTG
>JASFFF010000209.1:0-6867 GCA_050124445.1 Desulfosarcina sp. | reverse complement strand
TATCCGGAATGTACTTGGACGTTCGGGGGCCGATCATGGATCCCACGAAAATACCGATCAACTCGACGCCGATCAACGGCCAAAAGACGGGGACGCCTTTGATGCCCATATAGGTGATGATGCTGATGATCATGCCCACCAGTACCGTCAGTGCCGAGGTGCCGGCCACAAGGAACATGGGCAGTCCGGCGATGCTGGTCAAGAAGGGCACGAAGAGGAAACCGCCGCCGATGCCCAAAAAGGAAGCCAGTCCGGCGATAAAGAAACCACCGATGATCGGTACGATGGGCTTAAAGGTGAACTCGACGCCGTAAAAGGTGAACGTGATTTTGCTGATACCCCAGGAAACCACCTTGACGCCCTGCTCGGCATCATCCTTTTTCGCCGCACCCTTCATGTGAGAATTTTCAAAGGCCTTGGCAGCCGCTTTGGCCTCTTTTTTCCCGGCCTGGCCCTTGGGGGTGGTTTCATAAAAAAGGAAACCACCGATGATGAACACCACTATGCCGAAGTAGCCCAGATAGGCCTTCAGCGAGATCTTGCCGGCAGTAATCACGGGAATCAGGAAGCTGCCAGAGATGGACCCAATGGCCAGCATGATCCCCAAGGGCAGCACCAGACGGCCCATCCGATAGTAGTTGAAACTGGATACAGCGCCGCTCAGGCCCACCAGCCACTGGTTGGAGACCCGGATGCTGTCGGTGATCAATTTGTTGAGCACCGGCGAGGTCTCTTTGAAGGTCTTGGCATAGTCGGCCAGACCGAACACGGTGATGTGGCCCACCCCGGCCATGATGCCGCCGAATGCGCCGACGGTGGAAAAGATCCATCCAACCCAGATGGCCCACAGGAAGCCGATGATCATGTTCGGTGCAGGCGCGCCGGGAATGCCCAAAAAGCCGGGCGCGGCATTGGGATCGATCTGACCCTCCGCCGTTCCCTGGGGGGTCGCGGCGATGGCATCTTCAAGGTTCGTGGCGTAAGCGCTGCCGGTGGTCAACATGACTGGCGCAACCACAAGGCAGAGCAACATGAAGAGCAACGCAATCTTTTTTTCCATTGTTTATCCTCCCGGATTTTGAAAGTGCCGGCCGATGGTTCTGGTTTGGCCGGTTCCCACGTGCATGATAAAAAGCATTGATTAAGATGGTAATTCAGCTTATCCCCTATTCCACATATCACCCCCTGTCCTTCGAAATAGAATGGTTGCCCGCTCTTGAGCAAGTTGCATGCCATCGGCCGGTGGTGTGGCCGGCAAGCCGGAATATGTAGAAATAGCAACGATACCGGATAGATAACACCGGAGAACGGTCCAGCTCAGCTTAGAATCATCACTGCCATGGGTCGGTCCCATCACCTGAAGTGCAACATAAATTTTGCGTCTGTTCTATTGCCTTGAAACAATTACATTTATCAAAATCACCAAAGACGCAATAAAAATATTTCACTGCCCCAAAAAAACTGCGTCGGCAGACCGGATTGGCCGAAGCGCTCAGGGGCAACGGCTCCCAAGTGCGGCTTGCTAAAATCGTAATTATCTGGAATTATATGAAACATCGTTTCGTTTCAGTATCCATCTGCCGGGGCGATAAACTATCAAACTGGTATACTTGTTGCTAATTGGAGCTGGAGTCAATACCATCCTGGCAGGCAACCAATACTGCTCGACAGCTCATAGGGTTGGAGGAATTTCATGGAAAAGGAAGTCTACAGTCTCTGTTTTATGTGTTCGATTCGATGCCCGATCAAGGTCAAGGTCAAAGACGGGCAGGTGACTTGGATTGAGGGTAACCCCCACGTGGCGGGTATGGAGGGCAGCCTGTGTCCGCGCGGCGCAGCCGGTACCTCGCTGCTCTACGACCGCCAGCGGGTGCAGAGCCCGATGATTCGTGTGGGCGACCGGGGTTCGGGAAACTGGCGCAAAGCCACATGGGACGAGGCCCTGGACTACGTGGGCGACAAGCTCAAGGGAATCATCGACGAAAATGGTGGCCACAGTGTCGTTCTCGGTGAGCGGACCCAGTTGGCCACCCACGTGAGCAAGACCTTCTTAAAGGCCATCGGTTCGCCCAACCATTTCACCCACGATGCCCTGTGCAAGGGGTCGGTCAACACCGCCTGTCGCTCGCTGTTTGGCTATACCGACGGTCAGATCGGTGTCGACTATCGCAATACCCGCCACATCGTGCTCTACGGCCGCAACATCTTCGAAGCCATCTCCGTCAAGGAAGTCAACAACCTCATGGCGGCCATGGAGGACGGGGCCAAGATGACCTACATTGACCCGCGGGTGTCCGTTACAGCAACCAAGGCCCACCGCTACTGGATGGTTCGTCCGGGAACCGATCTGGCCCTCAACTATGCCCTGATGCACGTCATTCTGGACGAGCGGCTCTACGATTCCCAGTTTGTGGACCGCTGGGTGCATGGCTTGGTTGAGCTCCAGGATTTTGTGGCCGCCTACACGCCCCAATGGGCTGAGACGGAAACCGGAATACCAGCCGCCGAAATAGTCGATCTGGCCCGTGAACTGGCCAAGGATCGTCCGGCCGTGGCCTTCCACTATGGGTACCGCGGTGCCTCGCACACCAACGAGATTTACCTGCGTCGCTCGATCCTGATGCTCAATGCGCTGATGGGGTCTGTCGAGAACAAGGGCGGCATCTTTTTTAAAAAAGGCCCCGGAGAGGCTGGCGGCAAAGCGGCGCGCAAGCTGGTGGAGCAGGACTTCCCGAAGATTGATGTGCCACGATTCGACAAGGTTGGCACCGCCGACTTCCCGCTGCCCGATCCGGCCCACGGGGTGCCCCACCGGCTGCCCCATGCCATCATGAATGCAGACCCCTACCCCATCAAGGCCCTGATTAACTTCCGGTTCGAGCCCTTGATGTCCATCGCCGATACGGCCTTGACCCGCCAGGCCTTGGACCAGCTGGATCTGATCGTTACCATCGATATCAACTACAGCGATATCGCCTGGTACTCCGACGTGATTCTTCCCGAGTCGACGTACCTGGAGCGCACCGACTGCATCCAGCAGGCCAACGGTCTTAAGCCCCAGATGTTCCTGCGGCGTCAGGCGGTCACCCCCCGCTACGACACCCGCGAAGGAGCCATGATCCTCAAGCAGATTGCCGAGCGCATCGGTACCGGCGAGTACTTCCCCTACGAAAGCATTGATGATTTGGTGGTCTGGCAGTTGGAGGGAACCGGCTTCAGCATGGCAGACTTCGACGCCAAGGGATTTGTGGCCTACGGCAAGAATCAGATTTTCTGGGATCGCCAGGACGGGCTCCTGTTTAAAACCCCCAGCAAGAGGATCGAGTTCAAATCCTCGCTGTTGGAAGATGCCGGCTTCGAATCCTTCCCGGCTTACGACCCCATGCCGGTGCCCGAAGCGGGTCAGTTTCGACTGGTTACTGGTCGGGCGGCCCTGCACACCCATGTGTCGACCCAAAATGTGGAATACCTCAACGAATTGTGCGCGGAGAATCTGCTGTGGATCAATGCCGCCAAAGCCGCCGAACTGGGAATCACCGATCGAGCAATGGTGGAAATCGCTTCCAGCCGCCACAGCGGGAAGATGCGCGCCTATGTGACCGACCTGATCCATCCCGACTGTGTGTTTTTGCTGCATGGATTCGGTCATCAGGCCAAACGGGCCGAGCGCTCTTACAACAAAGGCGTCAGTGACGCTGCACTGCAGGAGAATATATACGACAAGGTCGGGGGAAGCCCGGCCTATCACGATACGTTTGTCAACGTGAAGGCTGCCTGATCGGCCGCTCTCTCCCAAGGGCCCTGCGGTCTTGACGATCGCAGGCATTCAACAGGATAAGAGGAACATGAGCAAATACTATCTGTTTCAGGACACGAAGAAGTGCATCGGATGCCATGCCTGTGAAGTGCAGTGCAAAGCCAATAAAAACTTGCCGGTAGGGCCCCGGTTGTGTCAGATCATTCAGGTCGGGCCCAAGATGATCGGCGGTCTTCCACGGGCGGCGTATATTTTCATGCCTTGCTTTCACTGCGAGAATCCCTGGTGCGTGGCCGCATGCCCCACCGGCGCCATGCAGCAACGGGGCAAAGACGGCATCGTTTTTGTGGATCACAGCCTCTGCGTAGGATGTAAAACCTGTATTTCCGCCTGCCCCTGGGGGGCCCCCCAGTGGAATCCGGAGACCGGCAAGGTGGTCAAATGCGACTATTGCCTGGATCGGGTGGACCAGGGCTTGAATCCTGCCTGTGTGACCACCTGTACCACCCATTGCCTCAAGTTCGGCAAGGTGGAGGACATGACCCAGATCCGGCGGGAGCGCCATGCCCAGACGGTGGCCTCCTTGGAACACAGTGCGTTTTAACCCCCAATGGGATAGAAATGTCAACCAGACAATGTCCGGTAACGGATAGTATACAATTCATTGATGCCACCATCGCCAAAGGCGGGCTGACGTCTCCACGCAGCCGTCGCATTGCCGAAGAGATCCACAGCCTGATGGACGATATCGCCTGGGGACGCGCCGGAGACGACCATCTGCCGGCGGTTCAGGATTTGATCCAGGACCTGCTCCAGGATGCCGATGAGCCCCAGGGACATCGCCTGGGAAAACACCTGCAGGAAACCATGGCATCGCACGGCGAAGTGTTCGACAGCCATGTTCGCACGCATAACTGCCCAACCGAAACCTGCGAATGGCTGACACCGGCCCCCTGCCAGATGGCCTGTCCGGCAGGAATCGATGTACCGACCTATGTGACCCTGATTGGTGAAGGACGGGACGCCGAAGCCATCGACGTCATCCGCCAGGACAACCCGTTCCCCTGGGTCTGTGGACTGGTATGCACCCGGCCCTGTGAGTTTATGTGTGTGCGCGGACGCATGGATACGCCGATCTCCATCAAGTTCCTGAAGGCCTTTGCCGCCGAGCGAGCCATGTCTGAAGGCACTTATCGGAATCCGAAAAAGGCGGCGGACAACGGTAAACGGGTCTGTGTGATCGGCGCCGGTCCCGGCGGACTCAGCGCAGCCTACTATCTGGCCCTGAAGGGATACGCTGTTCATGTTATCGAAGCACTGCCCACTGCAGGCGGCATGATCATGGTGGGGATTCCCCGTTACCGGCTTCCCCGGGAAGTGATCGATCGGGAAGTGGCCATGCTGGAGGACTTGGGTGTTAGCTTCGCATTCAACACCCGTTTTGGCCGGGATGTGACCCTCAACGACCTCAAGGCAAAGGGCTATGAGGCCTTTTTCTTTGCCATTGGTGCCCATAAAGCCTATAACTTGGGCATTCCCGGCGAAACCGATTTCCCGCAAACCATTGAAGCCATCGACCTGCTGCGTCGTGTGGCCCTGGGGCAACGGCGCATACCGGGAAAGCGGGTTGTCGTCATCGGCGGCGGTAACGTGGCCATCGATGCGGCGAGGACCTGCCTGCGTCTGGGATGTTCGGAGGTAACGATCGCTTACAGGCGCACCCGGCACGAAATGCCGGCAGATGAAGAGGAGGTGGAGCAGGCCGAAGAGGAGGGCGTGCGCTTCTCCTTTCTCACCATTCCTGCCAAAATTGAAGGCCAAAACAACGCGGTTACCGGTTTGCACTGTGTTCGGGCCCAATTGATTAAACGGGAAGGCAGCAGCCGCATGTCACCGGTTCCGATTTTGGGCAGTGAACATATCATGGACGCCGATGTGATCATCAGTGCTATCGGGCAGAAAGTCGACCAGCACTGCATGGGCGAGCTGGATCGCATGGGCTGGACCCGCCGCGGCACCATCGATGTGAATATGGTCACCATGGAGACATCGATCCAGGGGATCTTTGCCGCCGGCGATGCGGTTACCGGCCCGGCCACGGTGATCGAGGCCATTGGTGGGGGAAAACGGGCCGCCGAGGCCATCGATCGCTACCTGCTGGGCATTCCCCAACCCCAAATGCCGCCGGTTCCCGTGCGGCGCCGTCGGGAGACCTGCACCGAGGTGCCGGCGAGCACCAAGACAACCATCAAACGGCCGATCATGGACATGTTGAACATGGATCGCCGCAGAACCACGTTTCAACAGGTGGAACTGGGATACACCGAGAATATGGTTCGTGAGGAGGCCCGTCGCTGCCTGCGCTGCGATATCTGCATCCGCTGTGGCCAATGCGTAGCCATATGCCGCGATAAAATGGGCATTTCTGCCCTGGAGATGGGCTACCTGAATTTCGATAACCCGGGTCCCACGGATCTGCGGATTACCGAAGAGCGTTGCATCGCCTGCGGAGCGTGTGCGGCCAACTGCCCCACCGGGGCCATGCGCATCGAAGACCGTGGCGACGAGCGACTGCTGATTCTGTGCGGAACCATCCTCAATCGCCAAAAGCTGGTCTTTTGCGGCGACTGCGGAAAAGCCTTAGGTCCCAAGAAATATCTCGATTTTATCAATAAGCGGATTCAATCGATGGGGCAGGCCGGTGAAACATCCCTGCTGTGCGAAGCGTGCGCCCGAACCAAAACCGCCCGTTTTAACGTGGATACGCTACCGGTTTAGGGCTGCGTTGAGGGAATTGAGCTGAATTGTTGGAATCCATGGGCATAAGACCTGAAGAAAACGACTTGTGTGCCCAATTTCCAATATCCAAATCACAAATACCAAGTAAATTCCAAGATCCAACCATCAACCGTTGAAGCGTTGAAAATCTTCCGGTCTGTTTGGCAGTTGGGATTTGAAATTTGCTACTTGGGATTTCTGTAAATTCATCTGTATCTTTGAATGATCACTCGCATAAAGCGTTATCCCGACAGGAGACCATCATGGTGTTTAGAAGGGGACAAAAGGTTGAGGTCTTTCAGCGTAGTAAGGATGAGAGCTGGGAACCCTAC
>JASFFF010000208.1:0-6890 GCA_050124445.1 Desulfosarcina sp. | reverse complement strand
CACTCACCGATCCACACGCTCCTTCAATTCCTTTCCCGCCTTGAAAAACGGCAGCTTCTTCGGTTTGATCTTTACCTTTTCCCCAGTTTTCGGATTGCGCCCGGTATAGCTCCGGTATTCCTTCACGAAAAACGAGCACAGCCCACGTATCTCCACTCTTCCTCCATTTGCGAGTTCGTTAGCCATTTCATTGAAAAAGATATCAACAACAGCGGCAGCTTGTGGTTTGGACAGGTCTGTAGCGTCCTTCAACACCTGGATCAATTCAAGCTTGTTCATGCGGTCGGTGCTCCTGATTGTGTGTTTACGTGAGAAATGGAGAGTGGGGGTATTGAGCAGGATAGACCTATTGTTCAGATTTTGTCAAGATATTGATTGGTTATCGATGGTTCTGCAGATCATTGTAGCAAAAAGATTAAAATGAAATATATACTCTTTATGTTACCGTGCCGAGCTTTGGGATGATTAAGATCTTTTAATCGGGTAGGAGGAGGGCTCGCGCCCTCCGTCCTCCCACACCACCGTACGTACGGTTCCGTATGCCCGCCGCATATACGTCCCTACTTTCCGCACAGGTATCGGACTTTGAAGATATTTGCCTTCTCATCCAGCATGGACGCCTCGTATGCGATTTCTGTTCGTCGGGCCAGCGCTTTGCCTGCGGCTTCCTTCAGATCCCACCTCACGATGGGCACCCTTGCCGTCCGGCTAACACTTCCCCCTGTTGGGTGTGTAGAGGACTTGCACCTCCAAGTGGGTGCGCCCTGCCGGGCGCACAAAGCAAAAAAAGCCCTCGCTTTAAAGCGAAGGCTTTTGAAATGAATTTAAAACTTTTTCCTTTTCATGTTGCGCCCAAATATTGACTTACCACATCGTCTCGGTCAGGGCCGTGACCCAACTCAGCTTTGATTATCTGTCTTGCATCCTGGTTTAACTTTTCCCAATTTTCTCCGGCTATGGTTGTTGCATTTTTTCTGAATGCTTTTTTTGATTCAAACATACATGGCGCTGTAAATCCGGTTATCTCTGCGTAACGATCCTGTGCATAGGCATGTCGGCATCCATGACTCGATGTTCCGCATTCTTTCTTTGAAATTCCTTTCGCTCTCGTTATTCGATAATATTTCTGAATCCATTGTTTTTCGGTATGGTCATTTGGTATCAGATTGTTGATTCCAGAAATCGATTTGGCAAATTCAATCGCTTCTTTCCCTTTTTCGGTCAGCTCGTTTATTATCCGCTCCCTTCCGCCTTTGGTTCCATGCTGAATGAATACTCTTCCACCAGTCATTGCGGCCTGATGGGCATTAAATTTACACGACTCTTCCACCCTCAAGCCAAGATAGCGTTGTAATTGCAATTGGGCAGCCACTCTTTTGTCATCACTATTGTTGCTTTGCTTCAATTCTGTCACCGTTTTTTGAAACACATCCTGGGGTATTGATTTATCCCGATTATCCACAAACACGCGATTGGGGATGCCGAATTGTGAATTGTCCGGTTTGATTCGCTCGTTACCATAAATCCGGCAAACAGTTCTAACACCTGATAAATATTCCTTTATCGTTGCTGCCTGCAAACCCTCTTCTTTCCATTTGTTTACCGCCTTTTGAATGTGCAGGTTGGTTACATTTTTCCATCTTTTGACACCGTAACCCAACTCTCGAATCGTTTTTACAAATCTGCGGGCTTCTTTTATGTGATTGTGCCTGGTCTTGGCGGATCCTGATCTGCTTTTTTTTATACCTCGTATCGCTTGCATTACCAGGGTATCTGTTTTCGTTGAGTTGCTCAGTTCGATCACCTCCCTTTTTTGTAATCTTATAGCGATCTATTAAAACGGTGGTTCACCGGATTAATAAATGTCTTGGTTAATGCGATTTTACCCCGCATCGCCGTAGGCGACGCCCCGGAAATGGGTACAGGGTAAGGATAATCGCTTTATATTTACGCTGATGTGCTGATCAGCGGTTACAAAGAATGGGATTTTGGCAATTGTGATCTTTTCCCTTTTACCCCCTTTGTGTGCCGTAAAAAAATGGTCGTCAGTCGTCAATTTGTTTTTTTAAGGCGCGAGGAGATGGGAAAACATCGTGAGAAGGTATGAAGATATCCATATTATTTCAAATAGTAAGACTCTTTTGCATATTCATGGATCAGCCAGGTTTGCCGACCGTCTGTTTTTTTTTCGGCAAGCCTCAAAAACAGACGGTCGGTTGTTTGAGCATTTCATTTATTCTTGGAATTTAGTCCTTCGTCGGTGATGAGGAGCTTGAAATTAAACTCAGAGATAGTGTCATCGTCAGTGACGGAGTGACAGGCTCCCAATGCTATTTAAAATTTTGAGATTTGATCCAATACGGAACACACCTTGCGTTTCGTATCTTCAATGATTTTTTCATCCGCGAAAGACAGGTAGGCGTCAGAGTCCATGTCTACGATAATGTGATCCAGGATCTCCAAATCGAAAAGTTGCGCAGACGCCATTATCATGAGGGTGATCAGTCTATCTTCCATGGATGGCGAAGGATCTCCCGACGGGTGATTGTGACCAAGGATCAACGCTTTGCAGGGCATGTTCAATGCCGCTTTAACGATCTCCCGGGGCTGTACGATACTTTGGGTAAGGCTTCCGGTGGATACCAAGTTTGTGCCGATGGGTTTTAGCTTTGTATTCAGCATCACCACCACGAAGTTTTCTCGATCTGTCTGACCGATCTGGCGGATCACCTTTTTGATTAATTCGGAACCGGAGAAACTATTTTGGATTGTCTGGTCACTCAAGAAATGGATTTCCCGTTCTTTGACCATATGCAGCTTATATGCATAAAAGTGATATTCTAAAGTGTTCACTTTCATCCTCCCTATTGTCAGCCGCAAAGGCCCCCATGAACAAGGGAGAACATTCCCATCGGGAAACCTTTGCGGCTCCCCGATTCGGGGGATTTTATGTTTGATTTAACGCATATTTTGAAGAACCGTTAAGCGTTGCCTATCTATTTAATTGCCTTTTAGTTTGGCCATCTCTTCAGTCAGGACCCACAATGCCTTGTTAAGTTTTGCATCCCGATCAATGGATTTCACAGGGCGGGTTTTGACTCGACGAATATGGCCATTCGCATTTCGCTTGCTTCCATATATGCCCCCTTTCATGATGTTCTCCTGGACCACATTGAACGTTGTCCAAAGATCATTGCCTTGATCGTCGTAACGCCGTTCTTTAAGTAATTGTGATGGCAAAATCGGTGCCTTTTCAATATCGTCATAGACCAGTTTGTGCGCAGCCATGGCGAACACGCCTTTTTCATTCGGGGAAAGGTTTATCTCCTTTAAATCATTGACTTGTTCGGCGATGTCTCCGGCGCCTTCGGCAATCTGGTAGGCAGAATTTAAGAAGGCTTTGGTATCAAAACCGACATGCCTGTGCGAAAAATTGAACAGTTTCGAGGATACCATTAATCCATTTTTGCATATTTTTCGCCAGATCGAGGCACAAAGCTGAAACGCGCACCCGCGATCATGGGAGTTGGTCATTACCAGATCGACGCGTTCCTGGTCGGTTGAAAGGGTGCCCTGCATGAATCGGATGATGTGTTTTTGATAGCCGTTGCGATCATTTTTCCTTGTTCCGGATTGCCTCACATGCACGGGCTGCCATCCGGCCGATCTCAACAAATCAACTGCCTCGATGGTTGGCACAAAACTGTACCGGTCGGAAACCGTTTCGTGTGGGTTTATCGCTCCCGCGGCTGGAGCCAATTCGACGATTTGATCATTGGTCAGGGGAATAATCTGTGATTTCATTATCTGCCTCCCTTTGGATAAATCCGCAACGGTTCCCAACCAAGGGAGAACACCACCGTATCGGGGAACCATTGCGGTACCCCGGATTTGGGGCTGGATTTAAAAATTAGATAGCTTCTTTATTGATTGATGATCTCGACGGCGCGCCTGATCGTGCGCTGAAGGTAGGCGGCCTGGCGCCGTTGGCCTTTGTGGTGGGTCCAATCTTTTCTTTCTTGCAGCAGCCTGTCGGCGATGACTTGCGGATCCGTTCCCCGACGAAGCAATGCGAGTGCAAAGGCAAAATCAGTAGCGGACTCATCACCGCGATCGTAATCGGTGCGCATGATGGAGTTTCCCGATAGCCGCTGCTTTATTTCTTTTACCTTGATTGGCTGTCGGTCGACTGTTTTTTTCGGTAGGGTTACCTTCGGTATTTGGGCCACATTCCTCCAGTCCACCCAAACGAGGCGGGAGAGGGGAAACCGTCCTTTTTCAGCATATTTCGGTTTACAATTGCGGAACCCCGGACAGCGGCCCCAACGCAAGTTCGGATCACATGCAGTATCTGCATGGAAATACCTGATCCAGTATCTTTTTTCCGGATTGCCGATGCAACGGCTGGCTTTGATCCATACCTGAAAATTGCCGGGGCTGGTTTCCACCACCAGGCGTCCGGGTTTAAATCGTTTCGACTCCTTTTGGTGTAGCAGTCTGTTTCCTGGAATATCATCCAAAAGCAGGAAGCGACTTTCCACTTCGGGCTTCATGAAGATGTGATAGCCGCCGGCGTTCATTGCTTTCAAATATCCCAGCTTATTCACAGCGGGCGAAAGCGACCATAGCCCTCTATCCGGATTAAGGATGCCGATTTTCCATGCACCAAAATATCGATCGAGTTTTCGAAATATTCGTTCCATCGCTACCCTCGTGGATGATTTGGCCCCTGGATCCAAGGGCAAAGACCACTTGGGATCCAGGGGTAGGGATTAAAACGGAATATCGTCATCCGCATGATCATAAGGTGCGGATTCGTGATACTCTTCTGATTCTTGCCTTTTGGGTCTGGCGTCCAGCGCACGCCATCGGTGTGCAACAACACCTGTGGCGTAGCGGGACTGTCCATTCTTGTCATATTTTCTTGTACGAACCTTCCCGTCCACGAGGACCAGTCGGCCTTTGCTCAGTATTCTGGCTGCGTTGTCCGAAAGACCGTTGAATGTGGCCACGCTGATCCACTGGGTGTCTTCTTGACCCTTCAAATAATCGTTGCATGCCAAAGAGAAGTGGGTGATTCCCTCCTTGGGAGTCACCGGATCCTGTCCAAGACGACCGACCAAGGCGATCTCATTCTGATCCAGATCCTTTAGGAATTGTTTTCCAGTTTCAGGCAAAATTCGAATCTGCCTGGCCCGGATTTCGAAATAGTAGCGGGTTTCGTCCTCCTTCGTGTAGCTGCCTGTGCTGGCCGAGCCCTGGACAAACACGAGCGTGCCTTTGGCGACGCCTTTCATCTGTTCGGCAACGGATCCGAGCGCAACCACATTTACCCACTCGGTTCGTTCCCGCGGTTCGTTGTTTTTGCTCTTCCATCTCTCCTTTACCGCCAATTGAAATCGACAGGCGATTTGTTCGCCACCGTTAAAAAACTTGGCCTCTTTTCCCAATCTTCCGATGATGATTGCCTTGTTCATAAGACGCTCCTTTCGTTTGGTGGGCACAAAAACACCTGTGGCGCCCAAGATGCGCACAAGTGCTTTGGTCCCTTGGTTAGTGAATGCTTATTGAAAGCTTTTGATTGTGTGGAGTGTGGATATGACACGACCGCCAGATGCCAATCCTGCGGTTTGGCTTAGCCGATGCAGAAAAACATCTTCCCAAGGTTTAGCTTATGCCGTTTTAGGAGTGACGGTCGATTGGTGGACACCGATCCATTGGAAGGAAAGAATGGATCTGAAAAAAGGATTGTTCAGGTTATAACCTGTCATCCCGAGGTCCGCTCAGCGGCGGAGGGAACAATGAAAAGATATTTCATTGAGCAAATAATTGCATAAATTCTATTGAAAAAAAAATGGAACGTCAAGTAAAAATTTACTTCCCAATGTTGTTCGCCTGAACATTATTTGGGTACGCACATCTGATTCCTGGCATCCGATCGTCTGCATTGTAAATTAGCAGCAAATTAGAAAATTTTCAGTTTCCTATACTTTTTCATGCTTGATTGGCCAGCAGGAAATGCAATTTGAATATGGTCAATATAGATGGTGACAAACTGCATGACATTTGGTGAAAATATCTTCATTAAATTTATATAGTTAGTAGATGCCGCAGGTCGGTTATTTTTTCAATTTACGTCCTGGGTGAAAAACGGGCGATTGGCGAATATCATCAAATGCTTGATTGGCCGTTAACCTCTAAATTATTTCAATGCACATACTATCAGCCCCATTGGTTCTCCTGATCGTATGTTAAAACCCGCGGTTCCAGTTCCATCATTCAACTCAATGGTTTGAATGACCAAATTTTGGTTGGGTTGGGCTATCCAGCAGGGTGAGAAAATGGAAGCACTCGAAGGGTAGAGGATAACATGTGATATGTTATTGTAATATTGGTTATTTATTACTAAACTGGCAAGGTTGTTAATAGCAGTAATGCCAAGGTTCACGATCCTTGTCCTATGTTGCGTCTATCTCACGAATCAATTGCAATCTATTCCTGTCACCAAATGTAATGGGTTAAAGCATAAAAATCATTAGATTGGGCGGATACTGCAAGTTAAAGAAATGGAGAAGAACCACCTGTGTGGATCGTTATTATATAGCTACTCAGGAAGATTCGCCTTGCGCAATGCTTTAATCATTTTATCTTTGTATTTGTATTTTGCTCTCTTTTCAACTGCGGCAAGCGAAAAATTAGGATTTATTCTCAGTAAATCTGGAACTTCAGAACGAGCATCTTCAACCCGACCAGCCATGCTGTAAACTGCAATCATAAATATGCGGTCTATGTAGGAATCAGGTTCTTGCCGTACGGCTTTCTGACACCATTTTATTCCTTCCTCATGCTGGCCAGCTAAACTGTATGACATTCCTAACCCAGAAAAATAA
>JASFFF010000207.1:0-6901 GCA_050124445.1 Desulfosarcina sp. | reverse complement strand
GCCACGATGCACAGGATCACCCATACGGTAAGATAGCGCTCGAAAATACTGGCCATTTTGCGGTCGTTGGATGGGTTCAATACGTCGCTCATTTGCAGATCAGCTCTAGGTTGTGTGCGTTTCAACGACATCTCAGGTCGGGCACTCGGTCCATGCACGAATCACGGTTCACCACGCAATGTCCTCCTACCCAGGCGTTGTTGACTATTTCCAGACGTTAGTCTTGAAGCAGCATGGTCGTTTTCCTCACAAGGAAGATTTATCCGATCCACTCCAGTGTCTCCTGCTTCGTGGGAATTTTGCCCACGGACTTCACTTCCCCGTCGACAACCACGGCCGGTGTGCCAAACACCCCGTAGCCGGCTATTTCCATGACATCGGTCACTTTTTCCACTGTCGCATCGACGCCGCTTTCGGCCACGGCCTCCTTGACGATTTTTTCCGCCTCTTGGCATCTCGGGCATCCCGGACCCAACACTTTAATATCCATGTTTTTCTCCATTTTTAGGATTGTACTTGCTTGTTCTCGGATTCCGCTGGCGGAGACGATCGCCATGCCGCCTTCAGCCATTATGGTTCAGCGAGCCGTCAGACTTCCAAATATCAGGCCACTCAAGGTGGCCATAACAATCACCAGGGCGATAAATGCCATCGTCTTTTGGGTGCCCAACACGCTGCGGATCACCAGCATGTTGGGCAGGCTCAATGCCGGGCCGGCCAGCAGCAACGCCAAGGCCGGGCCCTTGCCCATCCCGGCGCCGATGAGGCCCTGCAGAATCGGGATTTCGGTAAGGGTGGCAAAGTACATGAACGCCCCGACCACAGAGGCAAACAGGTTGGCCCAAAGTGAGTTGCCGCCCACCAGGCCACTGATCCAGGCAGAGGGGATCAACCCCTCGGAACCCGGTTGTCCCAAAAGCAGGCCGGCCACCAGAACGCCTGCCAGTAAAAGCGGCATGATCTGCTTGGCGAAATCCCATGAAGCCATAAACCAGGATTCGGTTTCGCCGCGCGTGGTGGTCAACAAGCTGACAAAGGCGATCAAACCGGCCGAGAAGGCGATCAGGGGTTGTTGGGGCATGAGCAGGGCAAGAATCAGAACCACCCCGGCGGCAAGGATCAGTTTGTACAACTTCACACGCATCCAGCGGACCATCAGGATGCCCAACAGTATCCCTACCCCGCCTGCCAGAACCCACTTCACGGCAAACACGGCCGACCAGAAACTGCCTGCCTGTGACGGTTTGCTCCAGGTGGCGAAAATCAGAAGGCCCACCATAACGGCAAACAGCAATGCGGTCTGCCACAGGGGCCGCTCGACTTCCGGCTCGGGCATGTGCATGGCGGCGACTGTGGATGCTTCTTCCCGGAACATCACATGCATGAAAAGGCCGATGACAATGCTGAACAAAACGGCCCCCACTGCGCGGGCGATTCCGATCCCGGGCCCCAGAATGCGCGCAGTCAGGATGATGGCCAGCACATTGATGGCCGGGCCTGAATAGAGGAAGGCAACCGCCGGTCCCAACCCGGCGCCACGCTTCCAGATGCCGGCAAACAGGGGCAGGACCGTGCAGGAACATACGGCCAGAACGGAGCCGGACACGCTGGCCACGCCGTATGACAGCATCTTGTTGGCACCGGCCCCCAGGTATTTCATCACCGCCGCCTGGGAGATAAATACAGCCACAGCGCCTGCGATAAAAAATGCGGGAACCAGGCAGAGCAGCACATGCTCCCGCGCATACCACTTGGCCAACGCCAGCGATTCGATAAGGGAATTGGTAAACCGGCCGCTATCCAGGGGAAGGAAAAAGAAGATCAGAAACCCACCAATAATCAGGCAAAGGGGTTTTGCCATGCTTCTCCAGTCGATCTGACTGGGCGCTGCCGCTCGCTGGTCATCCATTGAGACTTCCAATGGACGTTCCGTGTCGGCCAATGAAAGGTTTTCAGTCATGGCATCGAGTTCCTATATGCCTGGGAAGGCAACCTGCGGTGAAGTGGCATAAATGGCCTTGCATAGCGTTATATCGTAATTTACTCATATAATGGACCAACCACAATCAGTTCTTGTCGAGGATTTCGAATCGGTCGATCTGATGGATGGTCGTGATTATCTCGGAAATATCCGTTTCATCATTCAGCCAGTGCCGCAGATTACCCAAAAGGGTGGCAGCATAAGGGCTTTGTCGACCGTCGGCAAGGGTGTAGTTGACCCACAGCCCGTCTTTGTGAGAATCCACCAAGCCTGCATCCTCAAGGATTTTGAGGTGTTTGCTGGTTGTGGACTGGGCCGCGCCGATGGCGGTCTGCAATTCACAGACACACATCAGGCGTCTTTCCAGAATTTTCAGTATCTTGACCCGTGTGGGGTCGGAAAGCGCCTTCATGACCCGGATAAACTCTTTCATCACCATCTCCATATCGCCATTTTAGAATATAAAAATGGCCACTTCAGGTGTCAACAAAAAAGTGCCACCCCTGATCGTAAAACATTCAGGGGCGGCGCCTGGTGCAGCTTTGGTGATCGACCCCATCATCTGCGGTCATATGGAGGTCGCCTTTGATGAGGATCGACCTGATCGAAGTAAAATTGAAAGGCAATCCATCGGATGGGTCAGCCGCTTGAGCGGGGGCGGGGCAAGCTGACGGTCGGCTTGCGTTTCAACAGGCGGCGCAGCGGCCGAAACATGAAAAAACGAATCATGCGGCCAAAGCCGCCCATTACCTGGCCGATCGCCTTCTCGATAGACGGCTCCACCCGACAAAAGGAAATAATGCAGCGTTCCGGTCTCAGATTCTCTGGAAAGAGACACGGGCCGGTGCCGTTCTCCAAAAATAGACAGTCCGCTGAAAAAAAGCGTTCCCGGGTGAGGCATGCCCGCATGGCATCTTCGATCTGCGGTGCCATGCCCAGAATATAGATCAAATCCCATTCGGTGATGATATCGGCGGGATGGATGTTCCGGCAGCAAAGTCCCTGGCAGTGGGTCATGCAGCCCGCCAGCAAGGGGGCAGCCTGCACGGTCAGGGCTTCCTGGGACTTCTGAATATCGCGGCAGATGGCCAAAAAGGTCTCGCGCTCGCCGCTGTCCAAAGCGTCGATCTTTTTCCTGGCCGTCTTAAAGCTGTAATTAAGGCTCATGGCTTGAACCGATGCAATGAAGCGCACGCCCCCATTGGGCGTTAAATGAATCGTTTCATCATCTGATCAATCATCTCGTCGACATTCTCCGGTGTGATGCCGTGTTGGTCGCAAAGCCTGATGACCTTCTTCCGTCGTTTGGGGCGATTCAATTCCGCCAGGCGGGTAAAGATGCCCAGGCGCCGCCCCACCTGAAACAGACACTGGTCGTAAGCGGATAGCCCTAAAAAATGGTCCAGCACTGCCAGAATCTCGGATTTGGCATCGGGCAACCGGCCCTTGACCTCTTCAAACAGGTTGAGGATGTGATCACTGGCAAGCATGCTGGTGATACCGTCCAGGCTGTCAATGAACAACCGGATTTCATGGACCATCTCGATGTCATTGAGCTTGACGAATTGGCCGCGGCGCTGCTGCTCGGCCAGCGCTATCCCGCTGGGGATGGCCAGCGTACGCAGCCGGATGAAATCCGGATCGATCTGGTTCAATGCATCGGCAGTTTCCAGGGCGTGGTCCCGTGACAGCGCCTTGCCGCCCAGTCCCGGCATGACATACTCCGACAACGTCATGCCGGCTTGTTTGACTTTACGACCGGCCTTGATTTGGGTGCGTTTGTCCACCCCTTTGCGAACCCGCTTGAGCACCGCATCCGAACCGGACTCCAGGCCGATATGGATCCGGTTCAACCCGGCCAATCGCATCTGTTTGAGATGGTCGTCACTGATGCGGGCGATGGTGTGCGAGCGGGCATAGGAGGTGATCCGGTCGACCCAGGGAAACCGGGATCGCAGATGACGCAGGATCCGGATCAGCTGGTCGGGTTTGATCACCAGGCTGTTGGCGTCCTGGAGGAAAATGGAAGTCATGCCGCAGGCATACCAGTTGAGGGCGGCGGCAAAGGCCTGTTGCTCATGGGCGGCCAGGCCCTGCATGTGGTCGCTGACGTCCTGGCGCAGAATCTGTCCGGCACCGTCCGCCAGGTCCGTTAATGTCTGGACATGCCGATGGACCTCATCGATGTCGTCGATCACATGGGCTTCGGGGCGAACGGAAAAACGCGCCCCCTTGTAAACCGGACAGAAGGCGCAATGGTTCCACGGACAATTGCGCGTCACCCGGATGAGCAAGCTGCGCGCTTCGCTGGGCGGCCGGATGGGGCCTTGTTCAAATCCGTGATAGGAATTGTCAGGGGGATGATGGGTCATGGTCGCCGGTCTCCTGCCGCTATGGAATCGGCTTTTTGTATACCGCTCCCCGAAGGAAAAATAAACCCCTCAAATACCTCCTGCCGGCAACTTGAGCTTTGACAAGCATCCAGGGCATGCCTTATGGTAGTCTGCTGATAAAACAAGAACACGGAAAATGCCAAATAATGATTAAAAAACTGGGTCTTATCCTTTTCGTTGTGGCCTTTGCCGGGATCTGCATAGCCGGTATGCTCTACATGCATCTCATGTCCTGGGCGGATCGGCCGGCAGCTGCCGTCGCCAGCGACAAATTGTTTGTCATCGCCCCGGGCCAGGGTCTCACGGAGACCGCCGATGCCCTGCGGCGCGATGGGCTGGTCTCCGACGCCCTTCGCTTCACGATTCTGGCCAGGCTGGACAAGAAAGACAAGCTGCTCAAGGCCGGGGAGTATTTCTTATCCACCGGCATGACACCCAATGAAATTCTGGGGCAGTTGGTGGAAGGCCGGGTGCACCTTTACCGGCTCACCATTCCGGAAGGGTACAATCTGGTTCAAATCGCTGCAGCAGTGGCCGCGGCCGGGCTTGAATCGGAAAAAAATTTCCTTGAAACGGCCCGCAACCCGCAAACCGCCGGGGCCCTGGGCATTGACGCCCAGACCATGGAAGGATATCTGTTTCCGGACACGTACTACTTCCCCCGCGGATTGGACAGTGCCACCATCATCGCCACCATGGTCAAACAATTCAGGACCGCTTTCAAACCGGAGTGGGAGCAGCAGGCCAAGCGTCTGGGCTTGAGCGTGCACGAGGTGGTCACCCTGGCGTCCATTATCGAAAAAGAGACCGGCGTTCCCGAAGAACGCCCCTTGATCGCTTCGGTGTTCCACAACCGATTGAAAAGAGGCATGCGACTGGAAACCGATCCCACGGTGATATACGGCATCCCGGACTTCGACGGCAACCTCAAACGAAAGCACCTGCAAACCTACACACCCTACAATACTTACAAAATCAAAGGGCTGCCTCCCGGCCCCATCGCCAGTCCAGGGGCCCTGGCCATGGAAGCGGCACTGTTTCCGGCCCAGAGCAACTACTATTACTTTGTTTCCAAAAAGGACGGTACCCATCAGTTTTCGGCCACCATTGGTGAGCACAACGCCGCCGTAAGAAAATATCAGCTGCGAAAGAGAAAGCGTTGAGCACGGCTGACAACGTTCTCAGGTTTTGGA
The DNA here is from genome assembly GCA_050124445.1 of Desulfosarcina sp. Taxonomy (GTDB): domain Bacteria; phylum Desulfobacterota; class Desulfobacteria; order Desulfobacterales; family Desulfosarcinaceae; genus Desulfosarcina. Next base: position 1,334 of record JASFFF010000207.1, on the reverse strand, counting down.
TAAATGCCAATCATCATTGGTTGAGCCATCAAGATGACAATCTTTGGCTTCGCCTTTTTTAAGATCGGAATAGTGTAAACTGGCATTTATTTGTCAGTTGGTGCTTGCAATGGGTTATTTCCGGGTTGCCCGGGTCACGTGTTACGGATTGAGGGTTAGGTTCATTTACGCAATCGAGATCAAATGGCCTTAGAAAGCGGTTACATCCAAGTCTATACGGGTGACGGCAAAGGCAAGACAACGGCCGCGCTGGGCCTCTGTCTGCGCGCTGCCGGCGCAGGCCTGAAGGTTTTCGTGGCCCAATTTATCAAATCCGGCGACACCAGCGAAATCAAGGCGCTGGCCCGTTTCGCGGATCAAATTACCATTGCTCAATACGGATTGGGCCGGTTCATCAAGGGCAGGCCGTCGGCGCAGGATGTGCGAGCAGCCCTACGGGGTCTGCGGGCGGTTCGCTCGGCCCTGACCTCGGGTGAGTACCAGGTGGTCATCATGGAGGAGGTCAACGTGGCGGCCGGGTGCGGATTGCTCAGGGTCGACGATATTCTGGCGGTCATGAACGAAAAACCGGACCGCGTGGAACTGGTGATCACCGGCCGTGGAGCGGATGCACGCGTGATCGAACGCGCCGACCTGGTTACGGAGATGCGGGCCGTCAAGCATTACTTCCAGGCCGGTGTCAAGGCCCGGACGGGAATTGAAAAGTAGCCATCAATATGAATTATCCCTTGACCCATGCCACCAAAGCCGCCTGCCTGGCCATACTCGGCACCGGCTCCGACGTGGGCAAGAGCGTGATTGCCGCCGCCCTGTGCCGGATTTTCGCCGAACAAGGCCTGCAAGTGGCGCCGTACAAGTCCCAAAACATGTCCAACAACTCCGGGGTCACCCCGGAAGGCCTGGAAATGGGCCGGGCGCAGATCGTCCAGGCCGAGGCTGCCGGTATCGCACCTCACGTGGATATGAATCCGATATTGCTCAAACCGACCAGTGAGGTGGGTTCACAGGTGGTGCTATTGGGCGAGGCCATCGGCAATCAATCGGCCATGGATTACCATCAACACAAGCGGCATCTGCTGAAAACAGCCCGCGATGCATTGGACCGCCTGCGCGACAAACACGATTTGGTGGTACTGGAAGGCGCCGGTTCCTGTGCCGAAGTCAACCTCATGGGCCAGGATATGGTCAATTTCCCCATGGCCGACTATGCCGATGCCCCGGTGATCGTGGTGGGTGACATTCACCGCGGCGGGATCTTCGCCCAGTTGGTAGGTACGCTGGAATGCCTGCCTGGCGATTTCCGCGACCGGGTGGCCGGCTTTATCATCAACCGC
>JASFFF010000206.1:0-6903 GCA_050124445.1 Desulfosarcina sp. | reverse complement strand
TCCATCGGTATCAATATATACCTTGCTCACGTCCTGTCCGCAAGATTTCAGGGTATTGATCAGTTCATAGGCGGAGGTGCCGTCAAAATCACCATCAAGCATCAAACGGATATGGTTTTTGTTTTTGAGCTGGATAATTCTAAAGTTCATGGCCATCGATTGCCTTCCTTTCCGCCGGCGGCCGGCGATCTTATCCATGGCTGCAACTTCTTTTCAGCGGTGGACGACAGAAGCGCCACACCAGGAGGGTGGTGAAGCGGCGGGAAGCACAACCTAAGCCAGGGCATCACAGCGTCACAAACATCAACAACCCAAATCCAACATCCGATCAATCCGATTCAGCGTGCCGCCTCACACGTAAGATGTCAGCAATGATAGTGCCATTTTGAGCAACGCAGACGCGTTAATTTAGATTTCATTTTATTTTAAACAGTTAAAAACTTGCACCCCCTGTATTCGTATGATCATATTCGTTGAGATAGGAAATTTAGTTCCTATGACCACTGAAATTCATGCGACACTGCGTTTCACCCGTGACATCATCAACAGCCGGTGGCACGGCAGGCTAAAGTTTATCGTTGATAATCCGATGACAGTCTCAGTTGAGGCCCTGAATCAACAGGCTGGTAACAGTTGAATCGGTTTACTGCGGGGTGGTTTCCAATAGGATTGGATTGGTTCTCATGGCTGGCGATGCAAGCAAGAATGAACGATTCGGCGATATTGCCGTGGAAATGAATTTCATCAAACAGATAGACGTCCATAAGGCAATGGTCGTCCAGGAGCGTATATTCGAAAAAACGCGTGTGAGCATGTCCATCGCTGAAATATTGATCGAAATGGGTGTGATCACCGCCGATGCACGCAACGAGATCCTTCAGATGCAGCGGGCAATCGAAGGTCAAGCCTCAGTGCAAGAACCACCTTCGGCAGCCCACAAAAAGCGTAAACCCAGATCGATGCCTGGCTCTGAAGGCAGCCACCTGGACATTACCGTTTCCAAAGATAAATTAACTGCATTCGCATCCATAGAGGGAGGGGTTCCGGTAAGCGAGTTCGACGTGAACGACGTCAAAATCATGCTTCACGCCGACAGCATCCTTCATGGCATTGCAGAGGATTCCCAGATCGAAGCCTTTCTCAATGGCAAACTCAGTGCCGGAGAGCCGTGGACCATTGCATCCGGTACCGAACCTATCCCCGAGACGCCGCCGCAAATCAAATACCATTTCGATACGGATCCGCTGAAAGTGGGAACATTGACCGAAAATGGTCTCATGGACTGGAAAGAGCGCGGTCAACTGCCCCAGGTCAAGGAGGGAGCCCTGCTGGCCGAAAAAATACCAGGGGCCAACGGTAAGGAGGGAATGGATGTATACGGTAAAAAAATCCCCATTCCCAAAAGACGTGAAAAACGCTTCAAATGCGGTAAAGGCGCTCGGCGGTCTGAGAATGGCATGCAGGTTCACGCCACTCTCGCCGGTATTCCCAAACTGTCAATTACCGGAGATATCTCGGTAATGCCGACCCTTCATATTCAAGGTGACATATCGCTGGAAACCGGGCATGTGGAATTTGACGGGCATATAGAAGTGGCTGGTGCCGTCGAGAAGGGATACCGGGTGAAAGGCGGCAGCCTCCGGGCCACTGAAATCCGTGATGCCCAAATCGATATCGAAGGCGACATAAGTGCGACAAATGGCATTTTTGGTGCACGCATACGATGCGGAGGCAATTTAAAGGCCGGTCATATCCACAACGCGACCATCGCTATCGCGGGTGACCTGGCAGTGGAAAAAGAGATCATCGAGTCGCGTATTGAAGCCAATGGTCGCTGCTTGATCAGCGACGGTATCATTATATCGTCCACCGTCTCCGCCAAAATGGGTATCTCGGCCATGGATATCGGCACGGAAGCCTCCAAATCCAGTGAATTGGTTGTCGGTATCGATCAGCAGCTGGAAAGGGAGGCGGAAAGCATCCGCGAGGAGATACAACGGCTCAAGGCGGAGCGTGAAAATCTACCAAAACTGCTTGAAAACCTCAACAAGCGTTCGGATCAAGTCAATACCCGACTGGGAGAAGTTGCCCAGGAGCAGGACAAATGCATGGTTCAGCATCGGCGTCTTGAGGAAAAAGTTGAAGCCGCGCTTCTGAAACAGGGTGGTGCTGCAGCCGAAAAGCTCAAAAAGACCATCATTGATTTGAAAGCCAAACAGGATGCCTATGATCAGGATGTTGTCCAGCTTATGGATGAGGATGAATCCATCAGCCAAGAAATTGCCAACACGGAAACGGCCATTCGCGAAAGCGCATCCACCGTAAAGGAATTGAATGTACGACTAGACGGTATCACCGCGGCCAAAAAAGCAAACACCGGCGTAGCAACAATCAGAATTGCCGGAAAGATCTATCCAGGAACCTCCGTTACCGGTCCGCACAGCACTCTGATCCTGCAAGAAGCGCTCAAAGGGCTATCGATTGTAGAAACAGATAAGCCGGATCATGATGGCGTAAAGCGTTGGCGCTTTGAAATTAATCCCTTTCGATAAGCCGCCTTTTCGTTTATACCTTAATCTTGCATGCGTCGGAGGCTTTCATAAGCCTTGGACTTAAAATCCATTGTATTTCGTGCATGATTTTCATGGTCGAGTAGACAGGGGCCTTCCGCGGCTGTAGGCTAAGATTTGTTTTCTCCGTTTCCGCCTGGTTTCCCGACGGTGCCACAGTATTTCAGCCGTACCAGCAGTTGTTCCCCTGCCCCTCTCAGAACCGTACAAGCGGATTTCCCAAACATACGGCTCCTCGGTTAATCTTTCAGATAGCTTTCACTCTACGGAATGGATTCAGATCTTTGCGGATAATCACCCTTGGCCATCGGATCCAGTCAAGGGCCTGGTTATAGCCGTCCCATGTATACGCTCTCCTTTGGCTCTTACGATTGAGCCACTTAAACAGGATCCGTGTTGCATGGTAGTGGTAGATTGCGCACTTCTCCCAGTTATCCGTCACGGCGTAGTAGTTCAGGTGGCCTTGAACGCGCCTTTTAGCGCTCCTGAGCATCTCTCCCTTTCTCGACACCTGCTTGGCGCTCTTCGCCCACTCGGTGAATTTGCGTAGACTTTCTGCCAGCTTCTTGCGGCTTGTTCGACGCTTGACCTTAAAGTGGCCATGTCTTGTCTTGCCGCAATAATGAGTGAAACCGAGGAAGGTGAACTCCTTCGGCTTTTGTCCACTTTTGCGGGCGTTTGCACGGGCATATCGGCCGAACTCAAGGCTTTTCGTCTTTTCCAGGGATAGCTCCAGACTGAACCCTTCCAACCGGTCCTTCAGACGTCGTTTAAATGATTGGGCGTCTTCTTCATATTGAAAGCACGCCAGAAAATCGTCGGCAAATCGAAAATAATACGCTTCACCACGACATTGCTTCCGAACCCGTCTGCAAAACCACTGGTCCAACACGTAGTGCAGGTAAATGTTGGATAGCAGCGGAGACAGAATCGATCCTTGGGGCGTTCCTTGGTCGCTGGCGCTTACCAGACCGTCTTCCATAATGCCGCTTTTGAGCATCCGGGTAATCACGCGTATCACCCGATGGTCTCCGACCCGGTGCGCCAGAAATTTGAGCATCCAACTGTGATTGACGTGGTCGAAAAAACCCTTAATATCGGCCTCTAAGATGAAATTCACACGCTTTTGCTGAATGGTCCGTCCCAGGGCGTCCAAACATTGGTGCTGACTGCGGCCCGGTCTGTAGCCATAGCTGACATCCTCGAAGGCCTCTTCGTATATTGGCTCCAATGTTCGCTTTACCGATAGCTCCACCAGCTTGTCCTCGAAGCTGCTGATCCCCAATGGCCGTTTCCGGTTGCTGCCCGGCTTTGGTATGTAACTCCGTCGACTCGGTTGCGGTCGGTACCCCATCCGGCTCAGCCGCCCCGACAACGCTTCCAGGTTCAGCTCCAAGTTTCGTCCATACTGCTGCTTGGTTACGCCGTCCACTCCTGTCGCTTTGTCTTTGTCAAGCAAATGATAGCATACCCGCAAGTTGTCTACGTCCGTTATATGATGGTACAAGGACGTGAACTCACCATCTGGCTGCTTGCGAGCTCTCTCTCCTATCCGTTTCAGGTCAGTTGCCATCAATGATCACTCTTTGCATAGTGTTGATGTTTCTCCTTCTACGGGTGATTAACCGTGGGAACCTTCGCTCAGCGGGGATTAGCCGCTTCATCGCTAAACCATTGCGGTCGTGCCGGTTCCCATCCCTCGCGTCGGCGTCTTTTGACCCCCTCCAGTTACGTTGGATGGTCATACTCGGCTACTATTGCTCCGATCGGCAATGTTTCGCCAAGGATCTTTGGGAATATTCCGACGCTCGCCTGGTTACTTCGTTGTCGTTGCCCAGCTCGATACTGTCTGCGACCCCGGGGGGCCGGATTAAGGCTCGTCTTATCACCCTAATCCGTGTTGCTTGCGCCCATTTTGAGAGGATCAGCACCCACCTAAATTTCACCTTTCTCGGGGCTAAGGGGCAGATTCAGGGCACACACCCTTTACCTCGCTGGTCTTGCACACCTCCCTTAATGTGGGATAGTATGCTTCCGGATGGCTGACTAGGCCTTTCCCGGGAGGGATTCAGGCTCCCTCACAACATCGAACCAGAGCCAGGTTCGAACCAAAATTCAGGTACTACCCGACATCACCTCAACCCACTTCACAAGGAGCCAACATGGCAAGTAACAATCATGTCCTGCGCTATTGGCTGATAGCGGCCCTGCTGCTTCTGGGTGTGGTCTGGTCGCTGGCCGCTGCACAGCAGGAAGGCGGGACCGGCCAGTATCCCAACAGCGATTTGCTGACTGCGCCGCAGTGGCTCAAGCAGCATGCCGGCAATGAAGACATGCTGATCGTCGATGTTCGCACCGACGATCATTTCGACGGCCGTGTGATTCCCGGCGCGATTCGGCTGCCCTGGTCGCTCTTCCGTTACAACAACACGGCCGCCAACGAGGGCAGCCTGTTCGTTGGGGTCGCCCGGGCTCAGGAACTTCTTGGCAACCACGGCATCGGGCGCACGCACACCCTCGTGTTGTACGATTCGGTAGCCCGCGACGGCGGGGCCACCGCCTCCTACCTGTTCTGGGTGCTGGACATTCTGGGACATGCCAACAAACGCATTCTGGATGGTGGCATCGATGCCTGGGAAGCCGCTGGATACGATCTGGATTCCGCACCACGAGACCTGGAGCCGATCCTTTACCAGGCGCCCATGCAGGAGATTCGCGGCCAGAACCTGATCGATGGCGACGACGTCTACCGGCAACTGGGCGATCGCTACTACCAGATCATCGATGTCCGCTCAGCCGCAGAATACAAGGGAGAGAAGGGAACCCGCGACCTGCAGGGCAACGGCCTGAAGCTGGGCCACATCCCTACGGCGGTCAACATCGACTATACGCATAACTGGCGCGATACAGCATCGAAAAGGCTCAAATCCTACAGCGATCTGCAGGCGCTCTATCGGGGTCTGGACCCGCGGAAAGGGGTTATCGTGTACTGCAATTCAGGCCGGCGCAGTTCGTTCAGCTACTATGTGCTCCGGTTGATGGGCATCGACAACGTCTATACATACGAACCATCGTGGAAGCAATGGGGCCTGCCGGCCAATTTCTTCCCCGTGGAAACCACGACCAACCGTCTGGCAGGCGGCGACCTGCCGGGAGTGTCGTCCAACCGCAAGACGGTTTCATCCACTTCCGGCAGTCCGTCGGGGTCACCGTCGGGACCGTCCGGCGGCAGCGCCCCTAAATCCGGTTATGTCTCATGCGGAGGGTAACCATGCAAAACCATCGAGACCACGATGACCATCAGGGATACTGGAAGTGGATGCCGGCCGCGTTTGCCCTGGCCGGGGTGATCGTCTTCATCTTCGCCACCTTCGGTCCGCCGGCATCGTCCAGCGGTTTCGTCAGCACGCTCAAAGGGTTCTGGGCGGCCGTGGCCCCCGACTACGTTCAATCCAAGGCGCACTATGGCATGATACCCGGACCGGGATCCTGGCTGTTCACCTTCGTGCTGGGGATGGCCATGGGCGGTTTCATCGGCGGCCGCACCGTCGACCGACCGGTCGTGGATATCCCGACCGTCTGGCGCCGCCGCTTCGGCGGTTCGGCAGCCAAACGCTACGCGGCCGCCTTTGCAGGCGGGTTTATGATTCTGTTCGCTTCCCGGTTGGCCGGCGGCTGCACGCTGGGCCTGTTCATTTCCGGGTCGACCCAGCTGGCGCTGAGCGGATTGTACTTCGGCGTCCTGATTTTCGGGTTTGCCATGCTAACCGCACGACTGGTTTACGGTGGTGCGGCCAAGGAGGAGAAATGATCGCCAAACTACTGCTCGGTTTGTTCTCAGGCGTCGCTTTCGGCTTTGTCATCCAGCGGGTCGGCGCCACCGATCCGGACCGGATGACCCGCGCCCATTTGATGCAGGATGCGGATATACCCCGCTTCATGCTGGCGGCGGTGGCCCTGTCCGCCCTTGGTCTGTACGGGTTGGAAGCGGCCGGGGTGGGCCGCACCATGGTGCTGCCCATCAGCCTGGTGGCCACCGGGGCGGCTGCCGCCATGTTCGGTATCGGCTGGGGATTGTGCGGCTACTGTCCGGGAACGACCTGGGCCGCCGTGGGTGAAGGACGGATGGATGCGGTGTTTGCCATGCTGGGCGGATTGGCCGGCACGGCCCTGTTCGCCCAGCTGCATGAGCGGCTGATTCCCCTTCTGTATGACCCGACCAACCTGGGGCAGCTGACGGTTACAAGCCTCGTCGGCAGTCAACCCCTGGCGCTGGCGATCGTTATCGCCGCCATGAGCACCGGCGTCTATCTGATCGGCAGGATCTGGAACC
>JASFFF010000205.1:0-6931 GCA_050124445.1 Desulfosarcina sp. | reverse complement strand
CGCCGGCGGCATACCGGCATTGATGAAATACCTGCTTGCCGAGGGACTGCTCAACGGCGATTGCCTTACCGTCACCGGGGATACCGTAGCCGAGAACTTGAGGCAGGCGGCCGCGTTCGAACACGGACAGAAGATCATTCGTCCGTTGGAAGATCCCATCCACCCCAATGGCCACATCCAGATTCTGCGGGGCAACCTGGCGCCGGAAGGCGCGGTGGCCAAGATCACCGGTAAGGAGGGGGTTCGCTTCAGTGGACGGGCCAACGTCTTCGATTCCGAGGAGGAGATGCTGGCCGCGCTGGAGAATGGACGCATTCTTGCCGGCGACGTGGTGGTGATTCGCTACGAAGGACCCAAAGGCGGCCCTGGAATGCCCGAGATGCTCACACCCACTTCAGCCATTATGGGGGCTGGGCTCGGAGATTCAGTGGCCCTGATTACAGACGGTCGCTTCTCCGGCGGCTCCCACGGATTCATTGTGGGCCATATCACCCCTGAAGCCCAGGAAGGCGGTCCCATTGCGCTGGTTCGCACCGGGGATACGATTACCATCGACGCGGTGGGCAATACCGTCGACGTGAATCTGGATCGAGATGAGATGGCGCGACGGCGCACGGCGTGGGTCGCGCCGGACTACAAGGCGACACGGGGCGTATTGTACAAATATATTCGCACGGTGCAGCCGGCATCCGAAGGGTGTGTCACCGACGAAGAATAAGAGAATTTCAGAAAAGACAGTGGCCTGTACCCCAGCTTGACGATGACCATCCATTACCATGAACAGTAGAATCAACGGTGCGGTAACCATCAAAAGGGTGCCAGCTGCCCAGCTGACCGGAAAAACAAAGGTCAAAATGGCGGCAGGAATCATTATGGCCAGGGCCATTTGCGGAAGATAGTGGGCAAAAAACCCGTGAAGACCTTCCACCTGTTTCATGACGGTGCTGGCCAGTGTACCGGTATGGCGGCCGCTCACATAGGCCGGGCCGAGCCGGGTGATGTGTGCCATAAGGGTCGAGCGGACCTGCCGCCGTATTTTTGCACTGGCCTCGAAGCCTGAAACCTCACGCCCCCAGCCAAGCAGCGATCTGACCAGGTAAATGCCGGCAAGCGTTAAAAAGAAAGGCCAGAGCGTTTCCCGGTTCTTTCCGTCGATTACTGCACCATGTATGATGCGTGCCAGAAAACCAGCTTGCACAATGAGCAGCAGTCCGCTGCATAAACCCAACCCGATCCAACCACTTGCCGGCGCTACTTTTTTAAACAGCCAGCGTAGCCCTTTTTTTGCATCGGTGTGTTGATTGTCTGATTCTTTCAAATTTTAATTCCCTGGGCCTGCTGTAAACAGCCTTGCTACGGCAGTGTTATACTGAACCTTCCGAAAAGTGCCAAGCTTTAGGTTGTTGAGATGAACATGGAAGGCTGCGACCAAGACCAATCGACTCCGTTGGCTGGAAAACAAATTTGAACGGGAGATGCCCCGAGGCCGCTATCTGAAGTCTATCAATCATTTCTCAGGTACGGCCGAGAAACGTTTCTGAGTGAAATATGATGGTTCCGTAAAAAGTCCGATATCTGCGTTACGCTTCATCCCTCGTCACTGCGGAGCACCCATAAGTACGCCTCGTTCCTCAGGATTCACAAGCCTTGATCTCGGCGCTTATTACGAAACCATCTGAAATGAGACTTTTTACCATGTTATCAAATATAGATTTTGGCTTGGAAACCACAATTTGAAATTTTTGCAAAGGTGCAAAGGATAGATGAACGAAAGTGAATCTATTTGTCTTGACAAAGTTAAATATTAGATTATTCTAATTAAGAAAAAACTAATATTTGTGGCGGAGCAGATCTATGCAACAGATCGATCCCAAAAAACTGGTAGAAAGCGCGGAAAAGGCTTCAAAGCTACTGAAAAGCATGAGCCATCCCAGTCGTCTAATGGTGCTGTGCTACCTGATGAATGGGGAGCATCCGGTCAGCGCACTCAATGAAGCCATCCCTTTGAGTCAGTCGGCCCTGTCCCAGCATCTGGCGGGATTGCGGCAAGCCGGCCTTGTGGACACGAGACGTGAAAGCCAGACGATCCATTATCGCCTCAACAGCAAGGCCGTATCCGGAATACTTGAGGCCCTTTATCGAATCTACTGCGACCCCAACACTGAGGAGTAACGTTATGAACAAACAATTGAACTGGTTTAAAGGTGGTCTTTTGCTGGGAGCAGCCTTCCTTTTGGCCGTAGCTTTTGTCAAACCCATCGGGGTATCCACCCAGTTTGTGATTGCCGACGGCATCGTTTGGAACCTTTTCTCCGGCACGGTGGTTCAAAAGGCCCCTGAGAGCAAAACGGGCTATGCAAGCCCCAACGCCTACCTGAATAAGAGCGGGGGCAAATACGCCAAAAACATCGCCAACCCGATCAACTACAGTTTTGTCTTTGTTATCGCTATGGTGGTGGGGGCGTTCTTGTCCTCGCGGGTAGGCGGTCCCAAACCCTCCAAGCCGGACCGAAGCGCTCCGGAAGTCTGGCGTAAGCGCTTCGGGGAGCGTCCAACATGGCGCTACGTGACTGTGTTTTTTGCCGGGTTGCTCGTACTTTTCGGCGCCCGCCTGGCCGGGGGCTGTACCAGCGGCCACATGATGAGTGGGATGATGCAGACATCCCTGAGCGGCTACCTGTTCGCCATCAGCGCATTTGCTGCAGCCGTTCCAGCAGCCATACTGATTTACAGAAGATAATAGGAGGTGCGTTATGACCATCGTTCTTGCCATCATACTTGGAATTTTCTTTGGCTTTGCCCTGCAAAGAGTCGGGGCCACCAATCCCCAGAACATCATTAACATGCTGCGCCTTACCGACCTGCACCTCATGAAAGCCATCTTTTTTGCTATCGGGATTAGCAGCACCCTGTTATTTTTGCTGATGAGCCTTGGCGTCATCGACGCTGGGCACCTCTCTGTAAAGAGCAGCTACGTGGGCGTGATCGTGGGTGGCGCGCTGCTCGGCCTGGGTTTCGCCGTGGCCGGCTATTGCCCCGGAACGGGTTTGACCGCTTTGGCGGACGGCCGCAAGGACGCCCTGTTTTTTATCGGCGGCGGCTTGCTGGGCGCCCTGATCTACACCATGGTCTACGGCAGCATCAAAGGGACTTGGCTATTTGATAAGATCGCCGGTGGCAAGGTGATGCTTGCAACGGGGGCAGACAAGTTTCAGGCCCTGCTGCCCATGATACCCGGCACTTTGCTGGCCGCGGCCATCGGGGGCATGTTTATGATCATTGCCTGGAAGCTCCCTGGTAAGGTCTGATTTCCAGACGAAGCAAAGGAAGATCTCAGGGTCGATAGCCGACGAGACAAGAGAGGAAATAGCAGGAGAATGACATGTGGAAGATGCTGATCAAAATAAATAAGAACCTCGTCTATGCAATCCCTGCGTTGATGATCGCCGGACTCGTGTTTGGCAGCATCACCGATCATTCGATTGTGGCTGGGATGAAAACCTTGATTATTCCGCTCACCTTTCTCATGGTGTACCCCATGATGGTGACTTTAAACATCAAGCATCTCCAACAAGGGCTGCAACCGAAAATTCAGGCAAGCGCAATGTTTATTAATTTTGCCATAATCCCTTTTGTGGCTTTTTTCCTGGGGAAATTCTTTTTTGCCGACCAACCTTACATGGCTCTCGGACTCCTGCTGGCCTCGCTCCTTCCAACCAGCGGAATGACCATCTCCTGGACCGGTTTCGCCAAGGGCAATATGGGGGCGGCAATCAACATGACCGTTCTCGGTCTGACATTGGGGTCTCTGGCAACACCCATTTATGTAGGTTGGCTGATGGGGGCCACGGTTGAGGTCAACTTTCTTAAGGTCATGCAGCAGATCGTCATCATTGTTTTTCTACCCATGGCCGTGGGGTATGTAACCAGACAATCGCTGCTTAGAAAATACACCCTGCCTGAATTTAAAAAGCGCATTGCACCCCGGTTTCCTGCCATATCGACCATAGGTGTGTTGGGCATTGTATTTGTGGCCATGTCACTTAAAGCCAAAACCATCCTGGCAGATCCGGGGCAACTATTGATGATTTTTATACCATTGCTGATCCTGTATGTGTTCAATTTCATCTTCTCCACGTTTGTGGGAAGGACCTTTTTTACACGGGGTGATGGCATTGCCCTGGTCTATGGTACAGTAATGAGAAATCTTTCCATCGCCCTGGCCATTGCCATTAATGCGTTCGGTCCAAAGGGTGCGGATGCCGCCCTGGTCATAGCCTTGGCCTATATTATCCAGGTCCAATCAGCTGCCTGGTATGTGAAACTGACCGATCTCCTTTTTGGTCAACTTCTTGCTGCAGAAGAAGCGTAGGTGAATGCCGTTGTAAAGATACGGCAACTATAAACATAAAAGATAGCTTTGGCAGCGCGGGTCTGGTTCTTCGTCAGGAAATCGACGCCTCGGTATCAGAATAATCGATGCCCGTAACCTGGGTATAGGAAAAAACCCAAGCCGCTCGCAAAAGGTAAAAAAAACTGCTACATGATTTTAGGACGATTTGAAATTCTGAACCAAGGCTCGTTGGTTGACGAGACGCATTTTTTTAAATAAGGCTCAACAGCGACCCAAATGTGATCGATCTGGTCGCCGAAGCCAAGGTACTAATTTTTAACCATAGAGGAGACTTGCTAATGGACGAAAAGGTACGCATTTATGGAAAGGCCGGTTGACCCTATACCACCCGAGCCCGTGAGGCTCATAAAGAGCACGACTACTTCGATGTGAAAGCCGACAGCCGGATTATGGATGCCATGCTTAAACTATCCGGAGGTCAGCGAAAGGTGCCCGTGATTGTGGAAGGGGAGACGGTGACCATCGGCTTCGGCGGCACCTGAGGGGTTTGATATGTCGGCCCGTGGGGCCAACAAGCCGACTATGTATCTCTTATTCCCAAATTTTTATTTCGGTTAAACGCGCTTCCAGCGATCCGCGATGGCATGAGCGATATGCGATCATGTTCCATGCTTACGGATGCTGCATCGACTTGTTGTTCCGATATGCCCGCCATATTCAAGCTTATCTTCCCAAAGGGTATCTCATTCCACCCGGTCGTGTTTCAATGGTCATGGAGAATCGGGAAATACTATTGCCCGACAACCTGCTGCAGAGCGGGCCGCATGGGCCTTTCCCTTTCGAATAGCGTTGACGAGTTCCAATCCCGTGCTCGTGCACGGAGGCAGATTCACATCCGTGGTGCCCAGCGGCGAGACACGCTGCCCCCAACGCACCAAGTGGGAAGAGAGCGTCAGTCCTCCGCCGAAAGCCGGCATGAGGACCAGAGCCCCGGGGGCCACCCGGCCCTCTTCTAGAGCCTCTACCAGTGCCACGGGAACGGTGGCAGCAGACATGTTGCCGTAGCGCTGGACCGTGAGCATCACCTTTTCCTTGGGCACCCCGATGCGCTCGCTCAGCGCCATGATAATCCGCAAGTTGGCCTGGTGGGGCACGACTAAATCGATGTCCGCTGCACTGATTTCACATTTGGCCATGACCGTTTCGGAAGCTGCTACCATGCCTTTTACGGCGTGCTTGAAAATTTCCTTTCCCTTGAAATCCCAATAGGTGTAACCCAGCAGGATGCCGGCATTGATGTAGGCTCCACCGATGCCCCGTACCCGCAATGCATGGCGGGCATCGGCGATGCAGCCTAATGCCTCACCGATCAGGCCTTCTTCTGCCTCGCTTACCTGTAAAACAACAGCTGCAGCTCCATCGCCGAACAGGACTGAAACGTCGCGGTTTTCCCAGTCCATGTAAGGGGATATTGCCTCGACACCGATGACCAAAGCGTTGGACACGACCCCCGTTCGAATCATGGCAGTGGCTGTGGATAGAGCATAGGAAAAACTGGTGCAGGCCGTATTTACATCCATGGAGGCAGCGTTGACCGCCCCCAACCTAAACTGAACCCCGGAGGCAGAGTTGGGCACCTGCTCATCGTTGGTGCAACTACCGTAAATGATCAACTCCAGTTTGTCTGCGGGCAGGTCTGCGCAGGCCATGGCGTGAGCCCCAGCAACGTAGGCCATTTCGCTGGGCAAGGTATGGGTCACGCGGCGTTCGGAAATGCCGGTGCGGGTGGTAATCCATTCATCGTTGGTATCCAGAAAAGTGGCCAGGTCACGGTTGGTTAAAACGGCTGGGGGCATGCATTTGCCCCAGCCGGTAATGGCGGCGTGGGTCATGGTTCAATGATCCTTTTACAGGTAGTGTTTGGCAAGAAATAGGCACCAGTATTCGACGCTCATAGTTACACGAAAACACAAAGACATCAACGTATCAGATGGATAATGGTGAGGGGGTGAAACTGATTACCAGCTTTGCTTCCATTCAGACTTGCCAGTAAAGATACGCAGAACTAAACGTTGATTTATGGAGAAATGAGAGCCACAACATATTGTATGAGGCGGTCTATCGTACCCAAATTATATACATAAACGTCTATAGCAAGAGCACATGTTGTGCCATCCATGATGTATACTCTGTCTGTCACCTCATTCTATAGCCAATGGGAACGGGCAAGGATTGTATTCAGCAACCCGATTGTTCTCTCGAAATGGTTAATTAACAATGTTGCAAATTATCATTCGTGGTTGCCCAATTTGTTAATCCACGGGACGCAAATTCGAAGATTTTCCAACTCTCCGTCTACAGCCCGGTGAATTCAATTTTCCTTTCTTCTTTTTCTAATCTATACCATTCTCTTAATTTTTTTAATCCATTTTTTCCGAGTGCATCATCACTATCAAAATAAAAAAGGATTACATTATCCAGACAATCAATCAAACTCTCCCAACGTTGAAAATAAGTAGGTGAGAGTCTGTGAAAATAGGCTTTAAAGAAACTTTCTAATAGTGAAAATTTATTATC
>JASFFF010000204.1:0-6937 GCA_050124445.1 Desulfosarcina sp. | reverse complement strand
CGCCTTTGTTTGGTAGATCTGCCCGGTTACGGGTATGCGAAAGTTCCCCTATCCGTCAAGCGCACATGGGGCCCCATGATCGAAACCTACCTTAAGGAGCGAGAATCGCTTAAAGCGGTGGTATTAATTATGGACGTCCGCCGGATGCCGGGCATGGAGGAATGCAACTTCATCGACTGGTTGACGTACTATGGCCGGGTTCCCATTCTGGTGCTGACCAAAACAGACAAGCTATCCAAAACCAAGCTCAAACAACAGGCACAGGTCATTGGAAAAACCCTAAATGCAAACCCATCCGCCTTAATCCTTTTTTCGGCAAAAACCCGGACCGGCAGGCGAACGGTCTGGTCTGCCATTGAAAAAGCCGCCCTTGATGAACGGCAATAACACGGCACAGGCATTTAAATCCGGACTGGTGGCCATTCTCGGCGCACCCAATGCGGGTAAGTCCACACTGCTCAACCGGCTGCTGGGCCAGAAAATATCCATCACCTCCAAAAAACCGCAAACCACCCGAAACCGAATCCTGGGTGTGGTTCACCGGGCCGGATCGCAGATGGTTATTTTGGATACCCCCGGCATTCATCGGGCCACCCAGCCGCTCAACGTTCGCATCGTTGATGCGGCGCTGGCCACCCTCACCGAGGCCGACCTCGTCCTGCTAGTGATCGATGCGCAGGCACCCGACAAGGCCTCAGAGCAACTGTTGCTGAATAAGCTTTCCCAACAGCATCTACCGGTGATCATGGCGCTTAACAAGATCGACAAGATCGAGCGAGCGACGCTGCTGGTTCAGATCGACAGCTGGTCGAAGCGGTTTCCCTTCGCCGGCCTGGTCCCCGTCAGTGCCAAGCGCGGCGACCAGGTGGACCGGTTGCTGGACGCCATGGAAGCCGACCTGCCTCCAGGACCCCCCTTTTTTCCTGCCGACAGTCTGACGGACTTGCCGACACGCTTCATAGCCGCCGAATTGATCCGTGAAAAAGCATTCCGACTCACCGGGCAGGAAATTCCTTATGCGGTGGCCGTTACCATCGATTCCTATACGGAAGAAAAAATGGGTGCGTTGATTCGGATCCATGCCACCATCCACCTGGAACGGGCGTCTCAAAAAGGCATTGTGATCGGCAAGCGGGGGGCCAAGCTCAAACAGATCGGCGAGGCGGCCCGGGCGGATCTCGAGCGGATGTTGGACGGCAGGGTTTTTCTGAAGCTCTTTGTCCGGGTCCAGAAAAACTGGACCCGGGACACCAGGGCGCTGCGAAAATTCGGGTACTGATGATTCTTTCATTCCATCCCTGTTATGAGGCCGACACCAATATCATTTGTGCCGGCAGGCAACCGGATGAACATGATCTGGCGGCGATTCGCGCCGCGGAGGCGGTTATCCTTCCCCAGGGTTGTAAAGAGCCGCTTTATCGGATGGCCAGGCAGCATTGCACCCACGTCTTCCCCAACTACGATGCCCGCTTCCAATACCCGGGAAAAACCGGCCAGACGAGACTGTTTCAAACGCTTCAGGCGGCCCATCCGCGGACCTGGGTGTTCGAAGACACTAGGCATGCCCAGGGCTGGTTGGCGGCCATGGCCACACAACGCTATCCCTTGGTATTCAAGTTGGATTGGGGCGGCGAAGGAGACACGGTGTTTTTATTGGAATCCAAAGCGGACCTGGAAAAGGCCATTGAAACGGCCGCGGCCTTCGAACGGTCCGGCCAGTTCGGTTTTGTTGTTCAGACCTTTGTTCCGCATGCCAACCGAACCTTGCGGGTTGTCGTGATCGGCCCCACCCGGAGGGCCTATTGGAGAACCCAAGACCATTCAGTGGCCTTTGGGACCAGCGTGTCCAAAGGGGCGCGGATCGACACCGAATCCGATCCGGAACTTTGCCGGCAGGCCCTGACCCTGACCGACGACTTTTGCCGGCGATCCCGAATCGATTTGGCCGGTATCGATTTCATCTTTGAAGAGACCGGACCGCCTCAACAAACACCGCGGCCCATGTTTTTGGAGATCAACTATTTTTTCGGCAGGACCGGCCTGGGAGGATCAAAGCGGTTTTACAGGCTGTTGGAGGCGGCCATCGACAGCTGGCTGGCAGGCCTGGGACTGACTTCCACGCGGCCGGCTGCGCCGACAGATATCTAGGCGGTGCCATGAAACCCGATGCCTACGATCCGGACGGCAGTGATCTTAAACGGGAACGACATAAAGCCCGAGAATTAAGACACTCTCAGTGGTGGAAGCGCCGCTGCGCCAAAGGCCGCTGCCATTATTGCGGCCGTCAGACACCGGCCGTGGCGCTGACCATGGATCATGTTGTGCCCCTGGCCAGGGGCGGTAAAAGCACCAAGGGCAATCTGGTGCCGGCCTGCAAGCCCTGCAACACTAAGAAAAGCGCCTTGCTGCCCATGGAGTGGGAGGCATATCTCCGGTCGATGAAATCTTCGCCTTGATCGGTCGCAGGCCGATTGCTGTCCCGGCGGGGGAGCATGTCGGCTTCCGAGGGGGAATCTGCCGATCCGTCTGATTTTACTTGATTGTTTTTCCCAGATTGGTTACTGAACAAACAAACGGATTCGGCACCGCCATAGAAGCGGTGCATGCATTGAGTTATGTAATAGGCGTCCGCCACCCAGGCTCAACCCGGGGTGGCTTTTTTATTGTCAGCCACGCCAACCCGACGGGCCCATAATCAGGAGGCAACTGTGGCCACGCTGCTGGTAATCGACAACTACGATTCGTTTACTTACAACCTGGTTCAGATGTTCATGCGATATGACCTCTCCATCCAGGTTCACCGCAGCGATCGAATCTCCCTTGCTCGGGTGGCCGAGATCGCACCGGATTATGTGCTGGTCAGCCCCGGACCCAAGGACCCGCGCCATGCGGGCGTGTCCAAGGCATTGATCGAGGCGTATTATCGACAGACACCCATCTTGGGCGTCTGTTTGGGGATGCAGTGCATCAACGAGGTTTTCGGTGGGCGAACCGTACGGTCGCCGATTCCGACACACGGCAAAACCAGCCTGGTGTATCATCGCCGCAAGGCCCTGTTTTCCGAAATGCCCTCCCCTTTCAACGCAGCGCGCTATCACTCGCTGGCGGTACAGCCGTCGACGGCCACGCTCGGCCGCGAGCTCACCATTACCGGTAAAACCGAAGATGGCACCATTATGGGATTGTCACACCGCCGGTTTCCACTTCACGGTGTTCAATTCCACCCGGAAAGCTTTTTAACGGAGCACGGGTTTTCAATGGTCGAGGCCTTTTTGCGCCTGGGACCGCTAAACACCTGCCTGGGGGACACGTCGTCACGGACAATCAAGCCGTTTCCAAGTCTGGACAGGGACCATGGCCCGACCAAGGAGGCGACGGCCTGTTGATGCACTGGAGTGATCGCCTTTCCCGACTTGTAGGGATCCGATCGGCACCCCATCGATTGGAAGGTCCTTTCGTGGACATGGCTGCCCGCTTTGCCCGCCTGCCGGGCAGCGTGGTGCTGCTTAGTGGCGGAGAGCTGGATTGTGCGCGGTACCATATCCTGGCTTATAAACCCTGGCTGCGAATCGTCGGACAGTCTGGCAAAACAACGGTCATTGTCGATGATCGGCGGTTTGCGGTTGACCAGCCACCGCTGGATGCTGTGGAGACCGTTTTAAATCGTTGTGCCTTGAGCGGGAAAGAAACGGGCCCGGAGGGGCCTGTTCTCGCCGGCCTGTTCGGGTACCTGGCCTACGATCTTAAAGACGACCTGGAAGCGCTTCCACGAACCACCATCGACGATCTAGGCTTGCCCCAGCTGTATCTCGTTGCCCCGTCACTTGTTGTGGTGCACGACACCCTTACCGGCAAGACCCGGGCCCACGCACCGGTTCGCCAGGATCGTGGCGCCCCTGCGGCAGAGGCCGAGCTGGACGCCTTCCGGCACGCATCGCGGCTACCCCCGCCGGAAGGGCGCCGTTTTTATGGCGACGGAAAGAGACCACGGGCAAACGTCTCTCGGTCCGAGCACATGGCCTCGGTGCAGCGGATCAAGGATTATATCACCGCCGGCGACGTTTATCAGGTCAATCTCTCCCAACGATTTGAAATGGGATTCCATGGAGACGGCTACGCACTCTTCAAATCCCTGTATCGCTTGAACCCGGCGCCGTTTTTCGCCTATGTCAATGCCGGAGACCATCAGATCGTCTCCACCTCTCCGGAGCGGTTTCTTCAACGGCGTGGCAAACGGGTGGAGTCACGTCCCATCAAAGGAACCCGACCCCGGGGAGAAACGCCGAAAAAAGACCGCCAAATGAAGCACGCCCTGGCCCACAGCGCCAAGGATGACGCCGAGCTTGCCATGATCGTTGACCTGCTGCGCAACGACATTGGCAAGGTGTGTGCCGGCGGCTCGGTGGCCGTTGCCCAGCACAAGCGCCTCGAGGCCTATCAGAACGTTTATCATCTGGTTTCCGTGGTTGAAGGGCAGCTGTCCAGCGGCAAGGGCGCCATCGATCTGATACGGGCGACGTTTCCCGGCGGCTCCATTACCGGTTGCCCCAAGATCCGCGCCATGGAGATCATTGATGAACTGGAAACCGTTCGCCGGCATGTATATACCGGAGCTATCGGATATATCAGTTTCCATGACACCCTGGACCTCTCCATCGCCATCCGTACAGCCACGATCGTCGATCAGCGTCTCGTCTTTTCCGTTGGGGGGGGCATTGTTTACGAATCCGATCCCGCAGAGGAATATGCGGAAACCCTGCACAAAGGGCAGACCGTATTATCGGTTTTCAAGGACGCGCCGCCGCTCCCGCCGGAAGCGACCGCATCGGCTCCCTGGGTCTGGCAGGATGGCCGAATCATGCGCCAGAACCAGGCGGCCATCCCGGTATCGGATCTGGGGGTGCAGTACGGGTTCGGCTTTTTTGAGACGATCCGTGCGGAAAAGGGGGTTGCATGTCGGCTGCAGGCACATATGGATCGTTTCAACCGTACCTGGAAGGTCCTTTTCAACCCGGTTCCGCCGGATGTGACCTGGCTGGATATCATAGACCAGGTTCTCGAGAAGAACGGTTTGGGTGATGCGGTCGCCGCCGTCAAAATTATGGCTACGCGAGGGGACCCAACCCGCCAGGGCCACAATGGCTCGCTGCTGGTGACTGCCAGGCCCTATGTGCACCGCTTGGCGACCTCCCGGGCCGCGGGGTTAACACTGGCCATCTACCCGCACCCGCGCATGACGCCTCTGGCCGACCACAAAACACTCAACTACCTCTACTATCTTCAGGCGGGAGAATGGGCCCGGCAGCAGCGTGCAGACGAAGCGGTCATTCTCAATCCGGACGGCAGCATTTCAGAGACCAACACTGCCAATCTCCTGGTCGTTTCGGGAAAGACAGTGACTCGGCCACGGTCGCCCTATGTGCTGCCCGGCGTGATGCAGGCCGAACTGTGCCGGCGCCTTGGTGAGCGGGGCTTTTCGATTGTGGAGCGAAAGATCCAAGCGCAGGCCATCGTAGATGCCGACACGGTTCTTCTCACCAACGCCCTTATCGGCGCCGTGCCAGCGATGCGTCTGGACAACCACCCCGTTAAAATAGACCCTGCCTTGACCGCGATGGTAAACCAGGACCTGTTTTGTAAAAGGGCGCATACCGAAGGCAGGTGATAAGCAACGTTGATATCGTTGCCGATGCTCAATCAGTCAGCTTGGGGTTGCGGAGATGACGGCGGCTATCCCGAGCGGTCTTTTTCTCCAGATTTTTGGAAATGGCGGTTTCCAGGTCCACACCGGTCTGATTGGCAATACAAACCAGAACGAAGAGCACATCGGCAATCTCATCACCCACGTCCGAGGAGGCACGGTCGTCCTTATGGCTCTGTTCGCCGTAGGTCCGGGCGATGAGCCGGGCCAGTTCGCCGACTTCCTCCATCAACACCGCCAGGTTGGTCATTTCTGAAAAGTAGCGCACGCCGTATGCCTTTATCCACCGGTCCACGGCAGTTTGCAGATCCTTAACGGTCAGAAATGATTGGTCCGACCTTTTCTCGTGCATTTTTTTCCTTGCGCGATGGCCATTCACAAACCGTGAATAGGCATTAGAAGTGGTCTCAAAACTCTTTTCCACCCCAATATCTGCGTTGGATCCACGTTTCCGAGCCTCGGCAGATTCAATATATGCCTGCGGTTAGAAACTTATATCCGCCTTGATCTTGAACCGGAAGCCTATTTTTGAGATGCTTCTACTTGATGTGGGCCACCACATGCCCCAATTCGGGAAAAATCAACGCCCGGCAGGCCAGCTGGCAGGCTTTTCTGCTGCCGGGCATGCAATAAACCACCGTCTTGCCGATAATGCCGGCCGCTGCACGCGAGAGGAGGGCCGCTGAATCGATCTCTTCAAAGCTGAGCTGGGCGAAAAGGACGCCAAAAGCGGTCATTTCTTTGGCAAACAAGGGTTTGATGGCCTCGATGGTAACGTCCTGGGGCGTGACACCCGTGCCACCGGTGACCAGCAGGGCCTGCAAATCATGGTCACGAATGGCCTGTAAGGCCGCCCTGCGAATGGCCTCGATGTCGTCGGAGACGATGTAATGGGCACGGACCGTGTGGCCCTCTTTTTGCGCCCGTTTGGCAATCCAACGGCCGCTTTCGTCATCTTCGATTGAGCGGGTGGTGGATACCGTCAGAATGCCCAGGCCCACAGACGTCTGTCCTGCTTTTCGATGCTCGCGCACACCCATTTTAGCCTGCTTTATTTTGAAATTGGCACGTCTCCCACTACCTAACGCATGGTGCCTTGTATGGCAAGGCAAGATTCAGGCAACAGCCTTGCATTTACGTGTGCTTTTCCTTATGTTCGGAGGAAATAAGGCTGTGCCCCGAAGTGACTTAACGAATGGATTGAATTTTATAATCCCAGGATGTCTGTATGACCGT
>JASFFF010000203.1:0-6942 GCA_050124445.1 Desulfosarcina sp. | reverse complement strand
GAATTCGTATAGCTGATCTTTCAGATGTTCCTTGATCTCATGTATCTGGGTGGTCAAACGGCGATCCCTCGCACCGATTGAATGCGGCTCAAAGGCAATGTTGAAGATTCGGCGTATCTCCGGCTCCAGAAAATGCGCTTTGGGCACCAGAAATGAGTGCGCCGGATCGCGATCCAACTCGCCAGCAAAGTAAAAACAATGAAAACGTTCTTTCTCGAAAACCCGTGCCCATTTTTCAGTTTCCAGGCTGACCCCGTCGGTTCCTGCGAATCGGGTGGAGATGAATCCGATGTTGTGGATTTTTTCGAATGGAATACACATCAGGGTAACACCTGCACCCGCTTAAAGAGGGATCCGTATCGGATCATTGCTTTGGATGAGATTGTACGGATACAATTAAAAAAAGCATCAAACCTCACTGGATGTCAATGGCTTAATCCCATTGTCTGAAGAATTGCCGTTTGCATTCGGGGTCAATCGTATGCGATCCATTCTGCGCCGAATATACGGAACAACCAAAGGCAACCAGGCCTTTGACCGGATCTTTGCTGCCATGGCCAAAGCGCGACCTATCGCCAAGACCGGGAACAGATCTCTTTTCAGCCAGTCCGATATCATCCTGATCGCCTATGGCGACACCCTGGTAAGCGGCACCGAATCGCCGCTGAAGACCTTGGGCCATTTTTTAAATGACCATCTCAAAGGTGTATTCAATGGCGTCCATATCCTGCCCTTTTTTCCATACTCGTCTGACGATGGCTTTTCCGTCACCGATTTCCGAGCGGTGCGTTCAGACTTAGGCAGCTGGGCAGACATTCGGACCATCTCCAAAGACTTCAAGCCGATGATCGATCTTGTCGCCAATCATGTGTCTGCCAAGAGCCGTTGGTTCCAATCCTACCTAAACGGAGCAGCGGGATTTTCCGATCTGGCCATCGAAGTCGATCCGGATGTGGACCTTTCGCTTGTGACACGGCCACGGGCGCTGCCCCTATTAACAGCCTTCACCAAGCGATCGGGTCGCCGCGTCCACGTCTGGACGACCTTCAGCGCCGATCAGATCGACATTAATTACCATAGTCTGGATGTCCTGGAACACATGGTCCGTATTTTGCTGTTTTACATCAGACAAGGGGCGCAGTTAATCCGCTTGGACGCCATCGCCTATTTGTGGAAACAGATCGGAACGCCCTGTATTCACCTGCCTCAAACCCATGACATGGTTCGACTTTTTCGAAAGATCCTCGACCTTACAGCCCCCGGGGTGATCCTGGTCACCGAAACCAATGTGCCCCACGATGAAAACGTCAGCTATTTCGGCGATGGGGCCGACGAAGCGCAGATGGTTTACAATTTCACTCTCCCACCCCTGCTGCTTTATTCGTTGGTCACCGGTAACGCCCGCGTTTTTTCGAAGTGGGCCCAAACGCTGGTGCTACCCTCATCTCAAACGGCCTTTCTCAATTTTACCGCCTCCCATGACGGTATCGGCGTGCGTCCATTGGAAGGATGGTTGCCGCCGTCGGAGATCTCCCTGTTGATCGATCGGGTGCGTCAAAACGGCGGGCGTGTGTCCATGCGTCAGAACCCAGACGGCTCACCCACGCCGTACGAACTCAACATTACCTATCTGGATGCGTTGAAAGATCCGGCATCGCCAGACGATCCATTCCACATCTCCCGCTTTTTGGCCTCCCAGGCTGTGGCGCTGACGCTTCCTGGTGTTCCAGCGGTCTATATCCATAGCCTTTTAGGCTCGACAAACTGGTTGGAAGGGGTGGCGCTGACCGGACGTGCCCGAACGATCAATCGTGAACGGCTGCGGGCAGACACTGTATTTGCAGATCTGGCCGATCGCCGAGGCCATCGGTGGACGGTTTTTTATCCCTATTTGGACATGATCCGCATCCGTAATCGCCAACCCGCCTTCCACCCGACCGCCGAGATGCAAGTCCTAGATCTTGACGACCGGGTATTTGCAGCCAAACGCTATTGTGTACAGC
Organism: Desulfosarcina sp.; assembly: GCA_050124445.1. GTDB lineage: Bacteria > Desulfobacterota > Desulfobacteria > Desulfobacterales > Desulfosarcinaceae > Desulfosarcina. The sequence goes on along the minus strand of JASFFF010000203.1, from coordinate 4,939 downwards.
AATCGCTAATCTCACTGACCAATTTTACCAGCAGCATGCTGACAGTTAAGCTATCCGCCCATGCAGGCCCTTCTTATTCTCTTGATCTTCTCAGCAGCGCCAGGATCGCTATGGATAAAATACCCCTGTCGGCCTATCAAACGCGCTGGTTGGTTGTCGAACGGGATACGACCAATGGCAATGATGGTTGACAAATTAGATCCCCAGGCAAATTATAGCTAGTAGATTCGCACAATACCCATTTTCGTAAAATTGAATTCATTGGTGGAACGGGGGAGGCCGCATGAAAATCGCCTTTGTCCACTACCACCTCAAGACAGGCGGCGTCACCTCGGTTCTAAAAAGCCAGATCGCTGCGCTACAGGATACCTGCCAACTCCTTGTGCTGACGGGGGACCGTTCGTCCGCCCGACTCCCTTGCCCGGTGGTGGAGATTTCCGGGCTGGGCTACGATCGACCCGGCATCGTACAACCGCCGCCGGGAAAGGTGGCCGAGCAGATCCTCAAGGCGTTGGGCACCCAATGGCCGGACGGGTGTGATGTCATGCACATCCACAATCCGATCCTGGGAAAAAACCGCCAGTTTCCGGCAATCATCCAAAGACTGCACCAGACGGGAATCAACCTCTTCCTGCAAATCCATGATTTTGCCGAAGACGGGCGGCCTGAAACGTATCTTAAAGATGATTATCCTGAAAATTGTCACTATGGGGTGATCAACTCTCGGGATGCGGACATACTCCTGTCATGCGGTCTACGGCGAACAGGCCTTCACCTGATTCCCAACCCCGTCGCATGGTTTCATCTGAGCGCCCATCGACGCCCGGACCCGCTGGTACTTTATCCGGTGCGCGCCATTCGTCGAAAAAATGTGGGAGAAGCCATTCTCCTGTCCATGTTTTTCTCCCCGGACCAACGCCTGGCAATTACGCAGACCCCCAACAGTCCGCCTGACCTTGCCAGCTATCGGGACTGGGTCGCATGGACGCAAAGCCTGCGACTGCCGATCGAGTTTGCGGCCGGCCAGACGAGGACCTTTTCCAGTCTGGTTGAAGCTGCGGAATCGATGATCACCACGAGCATTAGCGAAGGCTTCGGTCTTGCCTTTCTCGAGCCGTGGACGGCCGGTAAACCACTGTGGGGGCGGTGCCTGAGGGAAATTTGTACTGACTTTAATGGTCGTGGGGTTCGTTTGGATTGGCTTTACGAACGCATCGACATCCCGTTGACCTGGATCCAAAAAGATGCATTCTCACGCGTGTGGCACGCAGCCGTGCTAAGCAATGCCAAACACTATGACCTATCCATTTCCGAGGAAGCCGTCACGGATGCTTATTTACGCATGACCCGTAACGCAAGCGTTGATTTCGGTATGCTCGACGAACCATTTCAGCGGCAGGTGCTGAACCGCTTGGTCATTGATCGACGCGCAAAAGCCGATCTACTGCACCAGAATCCATGGGTGTCCAATCCCTGCAGGGCCAAAAAGGTTTCGCGAATGGTTGAAAACAACCGCCAGGCCATCTTGGCCCGCTATGGGATGCACCGATACCAGGATCGACTGCTTGCCATTTATCATCTGGTGGTCGATCACCCAGTGAGTCAGCGCATCGACAAACAGTGCCTGTGTGAGGCGTTCTTTAATCTGGACCGCTTTTCACTATTGCAATGGAGGCGCTATGATCGATAGCGAGGCCATATGTGCGCGCTACCTCCGTCCCATGGCACCCATACCGACTGGGCTCGCCCCCCGATTGGGGAAAATGAAGCGCTACCAGGCGGTTCTTTTTGACGTTTACGGCACCTTATTAATAAGCGGGGCAGGGGATACCGGGACCAACCCGGTGAGCGGCAATCAACTGGTGCGTCTGTCTTCGATGATGCACCGCTATGCCGTCGCAGGCGACCCACAAGCGTTATCGGCAGCGTTGAACGCAGCGGTACGGTCCGATCATCGCCTGCGACAGGGGGAGGGCGAGGATTATCCTGAAATCGATATCATACGAATCTGGCAGCAGGTGCTCGAATCGGATGATGAGAAGCGGACCCAATGCATTGCCTTGTCGTATGAACTGATCGTCAATCCCGTATATCCGATGCCCGGCCTCCGGGAGATGCTGCAGCACTTCAAAACGCAGCAAACGCCGATTGGCATCATCTCCAATGCACAGTTCTTCACCTTGATATTGCTCGAACGGTTCCTGGGCGGAAGCCTTAATGCGAATGGCTTCGATCAAGAATTGCTCTTTTTCTCATGGAAACAAGGCTGCGCCAAGCCGTCGCCGGTAATGTTCGAACGCGCCAAAACGATCCTGCAAAAAAGGGGCATCGCCGCAGATGCTGTCCTGTTTGTGGGCAACGACATGCGCAATGATGTGCTGCCGGCGGCGACTGCCGGATTCAACACGGCCCTGTTTGCCGGTGACCAGCGATCGCTGCGTCAACGAAAAACAGATGCGCGTTGCCGTGATCGATCACCGGATCTGGTCATCACCGATCTCAAACAGCTGGTCACCGCATTTCCAACAGCACACCATTGAGGAGATAAAATGGAAAAATACCTTGACGGGCTGACAACATACGTGGATCAAATACGCAAAATACGAGAAATCATCATCAGCAATATCGTGCTCATCGGCCAGATTCCAGCGCCCACCTTTCACGAGAGACGACGTGCGGAGAATCTTGTCGAGCGCCTGTCAGAATTCAATAGCGATGAATGCATCATCGATGATTACGGCAATCCCGTCGCTATCATCCGCGGTGCGGCCAGTGAAAAACAATCCATCTTTGTTGTTGCGCATCTGGACACGTTTGCGGAAACCCAAACCGACCAGCACTATGAGGTCACCGATAAAATTATCAGCGGTGTCGGCGTTTCGGACAACTCGGCCGCCGTCGGTGTATTGGCATCACTGCCGGAGGTTTTCAGGCGGCTGGGAATTGCCTTCGATTCGGATATTGTGCTGGTGGCACCCAATCAGAGTTTGGGACGGGGCAATCTGAAGGGCATCCGTCAGCTGCTCAAAACCTGGCCGACCCCCATCCGTGGCGCCATCTGCTTGGAGAGTGTTGAGCTGGGACGTCTCAATTACTCCTCCTCGGGCATGATCCGTGGTGAGATCAACTGCAGCATTGCTTCGCAGAAGCCATTGGACCGACACTATACCCCCAATGCCATTCTGGTGATCAACGAGGTGATCAATGCCATTCTCGGTCTGCGGCTGCCCCAGAAACCCAGAACCCAGATTGTCATCGGCAAGATCGCCGGTGGTTTCAATCATGGTAAGATTGCTTACGACGCCAAAATCGGATTTGAAATCAGAAGTGATGCCGATAATATGGTCAAAGAGCTCTTTAGCGAGATCAGGGATATTGTTGATGGCCTCAACAAGACCTTTGCTGTCGAAATGAAGCTCAACCGGATTAGCAACTTGAGCGCCACGCAGCTGCGCCACAATCACCCGCTGGTCAAATGTGCAACCCGTGTCCTCGACCGATTGGGCATCGAGGTGGTCAGTGAACCCAGTGAAACGGCCTTGTCCATATTCCTGCAAAAAAAGATACCGGCCATCACAATCGGCTTGACCCACGGAGACAACTTCCACCAGAACGGCGCCATGATTGAAATTGAACCCATATTCAGGGGGATCGCCCAGATACCGGCATTGCTGCTGGCCATGGACAATGGGGTATGTGATGAATAAACGCTGGATCGAGACCAATACCTTCCACCATTCCGAATTCAAGGATATTGGTCGTTTGGTAGCCGCCAAGCGTAAAAAAAACCTGACGATTTCATTGTGCCTGCCCACCTTGAACGAAGAGAAGACGATTGCCAAAGAGATCGTGATCATGAAGTCCGAGCTCATGACGCGATACCCATTGGTCGACGAGATCGTGGTCATCGACTCCGGTTCGACGGATAGAACCCGTTATATCGCTCGGTCTTACGATGTGACCGTGTTAAAGGCCGATGACATCCTGCCACATCTCGAAAAATTCAGGGGCAAAGGCGAAAATTTGTGGAAGGCGTTGTATGTGACCCGCGGTGACATCATCATCTACATTGACGCGGATATCAAAAACATCCACCATCGCTTTGCTTACGGACTGCTTGGTCCCCTGCTGCTTTCAGACCGCATTCGATTCAGCAAGGCCTTTTACGATCGTCCCATCGCCATCGGTAAAAACAAATGGCGCCCCACCGGGGGTGGCCGGGTGACGGAACTGGTGACGCGTCCACTTTTCTCAATGTTCATGCCTGATCTGACCCAGTTTCTGCAGCCACTTTCCGGAGAGTACGCGGGCTACCGAAATATTTTCGAGAACATCCCCTTTCACATTGGCTACGGGGTGGAAACCGGCATGCTCATTGATATACACGAAAGGTGGGGACTCGATGTGATGGCCCAGGTCGATTTGGATCGACGGGTGCACAAGAATCAGGACACCAAGGCCTTGGGGCGCATGGCTTTTGTGATTATCAAAACCTTCTTGGACCGTATCCAGCAGCAAGAGCGGGTGGAGCTAAAGCTGGATACCTTCAACGAAATGATTCAATACCACTTCGATAGGGACGCACTCAAACCCGAGACATACCAAATGGAACCGTTCGAACGGCCACCGATGGTTCAAGTGACAGCCTATATCAAAAAGTTTCCTTCCTCCGCGGCGGACGACCGCGCCGCCGCCGACGCTTAAGATCGATTCGGGCACAAAACAAAATACGATCCGTTCTCCAACAACAACCATTACCGGTGGCGCCGGTTCTCAGCCCTTCCTTACGGCCGACCGGTTGTTACGCTGGGCTGCGTGCAGCCCAGAAAGCGAGACGATTCGTCGAATGCACCCCCGGTAAGTTGTCAACAAAAAGAATCGGGGAGGGATTACGGACGGCAAATCGTGCTTACTATAAATTTCAGGTTGCGATATGGCC
>JASFFF010000202.1:0-6954 GCA_050124445.1 Desulfosarcina sp. | reverse complement strand
TGAGCCCATTGAGGCGAATGTGATCCCCGCGTGGACGAGCGCATTCGCTTGGCAGCATGTTGCTGCCCACGGTCGCCCATTTTGCCACCCCTGCCCCCTTGGCCTAACGACACTCGGGGGGTGTCCGCGTACAGTGGGTTTTCTTCAGGCGTTCGGTATATTTGGCCCAAAAGCCCTTTTTGGTTTTGGTATCCGCAGCATCGTAGCGGCGCCGGCACGTGTCCGAACAGAAGTAGTGGGTACCTTTGTCGTCATTGGTGATAAATGGGTTCTTGCGGGGATCGATGGTTTTCCCGCATACGGGATCCACGGCGGATTCCGGAGTCGCGTTGCTTTCGGTCATGGGGTGTCCTCCTCAGGCAGGGTTTGGTGTTGAATGTCCGGCTGCGGCCGAATCGTCGGATATGGTTGCGGTTGTGACCGGGTGCCTAGCACCCGGTTTGAAGACAACCAATCAATACCGCTTGTTGTAGATGGCACAGTTTGATCCATCCCGGCCGGGCGGGCCTTCATTGCTGACCTATTTGATCTCCAGCCTTTTGTCAACGGCTCACACAAACAACTCATGAGACATTGGTCAATCGATGCGCCCCCGCCGCGGGGTTCCAGCTGAAGGCCTCCGGAAACGAGCCTGCCCTTGTGGATCGCCGGTATCCCCTTGGCAAGCAGCAGCTGATTCAATGGGAGGATGATTCGATCCCCGCGCTCTTTTGCCGGCCATGGCTGATGCGGGCCATTCACATGTATCTGGCTGCAGCGACGCTGACTGCTGCTTCGAAAGATGATGCGATCTGTGACGCAGGTGGTTCCTGTGGAGCAACCGCCGGCAAACGCGGTCCCGGAAAACACGCAGCGGAGATGTTGCTTTATGTGGGTGATGAATGTGGTTGGACCAGGCCGGGAAAGGGAACCTTTATATCGCCCCTTCGAAGCAAGAAGCGCTACGGCGTTTGGTTGGCTTTAGATCTTGAATGGTTAAAAATCGAAAACAGAAACCTGCCGATTCTCAATCTTGGTTTGATCGTCCGCGCATAGTCCGCATAGTACTCGGGAAATAGCTCTTGGCAACAATCGGGGCATACTTCGTCTACCGTTTTACCTCTTGAAGGATTGTCGTGATAGGACCAGACACCATGGCCACGATTCTCCTTCTTGCAGATGACACAAACCAGTTCGACATTGTCCATCATAGACTCCATTATACAGGCAGATTGAACAACCTAACCATCCCATCTCAGGTCGTACACAGGCAAACACACAGTCCCGCCATGACCTGATGCGTGTTGCGCCGCTTTTTGGCACCCGATGGACAAGCACATGCGTTTTCCTACCTCCCGTTGGGGATACCTGAACAACTGATAATGTCTACAGCATTTTTTGTGCCGACACGGTAATTAATAACTTATAGTCAATATCATTAGTTATTTATGAATTTTCAAGGATAAATCTGGAGAGACATGTATAACATTTTTTTCAGGGATTTGAGGAAAGCAATTCACAAGTCAATATCAAGATGCTGCTCATGGATGGCCTCAACTTTCTTGGTGAGCAATCCCGAATTGAGGTTCTATTGTTTGGGTCGTCGATACTGCTGCCAGGACTTGGTCTCAAAATCAAAACCATGCCGGTTGATCAAATCCAGGCAGATCTCGACGACTGAAGCGTCGTACAAGACCCCTTTATTTGATGCGATCTCGTCAAGTGCGGGCCTCAGTCCCAGCTCAGGACGGTAAGGGCGGAAGGAGGCAATCGACTCCACCACATCCGCCACAGCCAGTATCCGCGCTTCCAACAGGATCTGATCACCTTTCAACTGCCTGGGGTAGCCGCTGCCATCGAGCCGCTCGTGGTGCTGGTAGATGGTTTCGGCCAGCGGCCAGGGGAATTGAATGTCTTTGAGAATTTCGTAGGCGGTGTATGGGTGCATCTGAATGATGGCCAACTCGTGTTGGGAAATCGGGCCGGGCTTGTTCAAAATCGCCGATGGAATATTGATCTTGCCCAAATCGTGGATGGCGGCCGCCATGCGCAACCCCTGAATGCGTTCCCAATCGAAATTCATCCGCGTGGCAATGGCCCGACAAAGTTTGGCCACCCGCCGCTGGTGTCCAGCGGTATACGGATCGCGTTTCTCGATAGTGGTTGATATGGCCTGGATGATCGCGCCCATGTTTCTGCGCAGTCGATCATGACTGCGACTCAAGGCCTGCCTGACTCGCCGGAAAGCTGTGGCATCCGTGAATCGCTCGACATAACCTCCGATGTCGCCATGATCATCCGCAAAGGCGCTTATGTTTACAATCCAGGGGGCCTGTGCGCCGTTTTTGCAATGGGCCTCGTCATCGAACACCAGCTGTTCGTCGGGCGCCGTCAGTTTGGTCAGCGGGCAGTTGGGGGTAAAACAAAGGTCGCTCGAAAATATGTCATGACATCGGTTCCCGATTAGATCCGAGGCCGCCATGCCGGACATGGCGGAAAAGGCGCGATTGCAAAATAGAATGGTAAAGTGCCGATCGGTGATAATCAGACCGTCGGATACGGCATCTACAATCCGATGCCAATCCAGTTTAGGGAACGGAGATTGGACTTGACCTGTGTTAACGGCATTCGTCATGGTAGCGCATCACCGCTCAATTTCATGTGTTATTCATGGTGTGCCGGTTTACCTGATGGCAACAGACACGGGTGGTTGCAAAGATCGCAAGCGGATCTACCGTCAAGGGGGCGCTCGACCGATCGCCACTGTTATTGAATAAATTGGTTTTGCGGTACGGGTCAAGGATCGATTGAAGCCAACCGTAAATTATGGGTGCGGGTGAAATGGTCGAATCGGTTTTTCAGCTGTCGGACATGACAATCCCACCTGGGCTGATTAAGCGGTATTCACTTTTACCAATTGAAATTGCTTTCATTTTGGCCAATTCTTGAAACGGTTGCACGCAATGTTCGGGCTAGCAACGGCTTAATTGGGAAGCAACCATTGCATCGGCCAAAAAAGCTGCTTGACCATCGGCAAGGGGAACATGATTCACGGTGTAGATGAATGCCAGGAAGAAACCAAACCCTTGACAAGTATGGACATATTTGCAATTTTGGCGGTGTCTCACCTTCTGCGCCGCCATCCGCTTGTCAAAGGAGTCCGTCAAATGAAAGTGATCGCATACCTGCTGGGGTTCGGGCATATCGCCCTCTGCACCTGGCTGATCCTGTATACGCGGGAATCGATCGCTGCCCTCAAAGCCATGTTCCGGACGTACCAGCTCAAGTACCTTGCAGCCATTCCGGCAGCTTACGCGTTGTTATTCTTGATCAGTGCCTCAATGATCAATCATCCGTGGCTATTTCGGATCGTCGGTCTTTTGGCAGCCGCTGAAGCAGTTGTGGCATTCACCAACCCACGTAAAATCTACAGCGAGATGCTGAATTGGTATTTTGGTAATGTATCCAATCAAATACACAGACTGTTTGGCATCATCGGCATCATCTTCGGCACCGTTATATTAACCTGGATCCCGTAGTCGCAGATCGAAGGGTGGTGCTGACGAAACGCGGCAAGGCCGAACAGGATTCATCTGAGTCTACATTGGCCAGGCAACAAACCATCTGGATGGTCGAGTCGGGAGGCGCTCCTATCGGGGCAACGCTTGAATCGGCAGGTAAAATCGTACCATTTCCATGATCCGCCATTGTCGGCAGCCAATGGGCCGGCGGCCTTCCACGAGCGAAGAGAAGTGCTTGACGCCGCGCCGTGTGGTGCCATTGCAATGCACCGGTCAATGGTACGATGGGATCAATTCTCAGTAGGCCGTATTTGCTATGAAACCCACACCCAATCGAAAAAAAAATCCCCGTCGTACCGCGTATATCATCGCTGAGTACACGGTACGGGAGGGCACATTTCGGGATATCATCAGCAACATCGGCTCCGGCGGACTGTTTATAAGAACCTCAAGAAAGATCGCCATCGGCCAGACGATTGAACTCAACTTTCCGTTGTTTGACTTCGACAACGTCGTGAAAATATCCGGAAGGGTGATTCGTCGTGATCACAATGGATTTGCCGTCGTATTCGATGAGACCTTGAAAGCGCTCATCGGCGTCGGGGGAACGCTCCCAGATATTGTCCATGAGAGCGAACGATCCATTTAAAATGACGCGTTTACCTGAATCTGAAATAAAGAGAGACCAATGGAAACCTACACCAACAGGCGTAAACATCCTCGCCACAAGGCCCTGTTTAGCGCCAAATACACGGTCAAGTGGGGAACGTATCGCGATTTAATTGGTAACGTCAGCGCGGGCGGCATTTACATTCATACCCGGCGGTCGATTCAACATGGTGAACGGATCACGCTTCGGTTCCCGATAATTGCCTTTGACCGAAGACCCAGCGTCCTGGGCACCGTGGTGCGATCCCAGGAAGAGGGGTTCGCGGTGATGTTTGACAATCCGATTGAAGAGCGGATTCCCAAGACCATTGCCTATGCCGAAAGCCACGGCGGATAGGTTCGATCGGTTGGCGCCGGCACCGAACGAAAAACGGCCGGTGATGGCTGCCGCCACGGTACAATCAAGACGAGGACTGCCCTGCCCGGTAATATCGCGTGGCCGCCGACAGGTGCGAGAACGCCTGCCGGGTATGCGACCCCACGCGTCTTCCCTTTCAGCTTTCTTCAAAGCAAAAATCGGCTGCGCTTTTCAATCGACAGGCCTGGATGTTCTCGATCGCTCGCTATCTCATGTTGATCAGCAGGACCGCCACACTCGCCAGCGCCAGAAATACGAAATTGGCTGGTCTTAGCGTCTCTTTCCAAATCGCCAGACTGGCCACTGTGCTGACCGCAATCACCCCGAGCCCCAGGGTTGGAAAAGCGACTGCACCGGGGAGTTCGGCAAGTGTCCGAATCCGGAAATAGGTGGTCATCACATTGGTCGCTCCTAAAGCCGATCCCCAGAATAGGCAATCCCTGGTGGGTCTTGCCCCTCTAAAAAGACGCACAACGGTAAGCAGCATCGCCGTACCGAAAATAACCAGCATATAGTCGCTTGGATCGACTGAGGGTTCCAACTCCACCTGAATTTTAAAGCTGAAATCGGTCAACCCGTAGGCGGCGAACAGCAGCATCCCCCATGCCATGCCTTTCCAAGCATGACTGAGATACAGCGGTTCCCTGCTTGCCAGCGGCAGGCAGCAAAATGCGATGAAAATTCCGATCATTTGAATAACGTTGGTATGCTCGACGAAGATGATCAAGGATCCCATGGTTGGAAGCGCCGCGGAAAGGCGCATCAGCGTTGTTGAAAGGGCCAAGCCCCCAGCCTCTATGGCCTGGTGGAAAAGCCACAGGCATAGTACGTAGAGGAAACCGACGACGATACCCAGACCCCAAATGAAAGGCGAATTGAGGCCGACGGTGCGCCAGGCGCCACCAGCTAGAAGCCCTATTGTGCACACCAGGTAGTTGACGGCCATGAACTGACCAAAGTCGAGCGAACGGGTGTTGGCGGCCTTCAGGATCATCCCTACACAGCTGGAGAAGACAATCGCCAGAATCAGGAATAAGATGCCGTCCATGGTGTTTCCTTGGAATTGTTGGAAGGTGAGATGTACATTAGCCGATCTATTCGGACATGCAAACAAAAAAGTCAGCCGCCAAACCGATCCTTATGCCTATCCGGAATAAATAATGCCGCGTTGTTCGCGACTCCGATCCACGACCCGATTGCCTGTCGGTTTCCCCGATTTATCGATTATACCGTTTCATCGTTTGCCGCTTCGTGCACCGTATCTTGGATGATCATCGGGCAAACGGCCGGCACATGCGGAGAGGACCACCTTTGGGCATGACGTGGCCGGCAAGCGGCCGGATAGGCTTTTGAATGCAGATGTGCTATAGGATGGTCGATTATTGGCCTCTCCACGTACATGCTCATGTAAGGAAAACGCTATGCCAAAACGGTTGCTTTTCATCATCGGAACGCTCCTCGTTCTGATGTTTGCCACCATGGTCTCGGCAGAAAGACCGTCTGGTCAACAACACTCTCCCTCCTTTGAAATTTCGGAAGATGTGGGCGACGCCATGGCCCGGCAGGCCGAAGCGGTCAAGGAACAGTTTGAGGAAAGGGCCAGGTCGTTGTTCCAGCGCACCCCCTTGGGCTACAACGTTGAGACCATCGAATTTCTTTACGCATGGGCCTTGGCACTGCCGCTTAAGATACCGGATCTCATGGCGCACATCTACGAGCAGAGCCGCCTGTTGGGCTTTCTGGGATCCATGCTGGTGCTCGTATTTCTGGTAGCGGTGTTTTACAGCGTGTTCGGCCATCGGCGGGTTATGGCCTTGGCCGAAACCCGGGTGAAACCCTATGAGGAGAAGATCCCGCAGTCCGTCTTCCCGTTTCTCCTGTCGGCCTTGCGCGTGGTGATCGCCGCCTCATTTCCGTTGTTGCTGCTATTGGCCTTCGCCCTGATCAATGAGATGATTGACTATGATGCAACCTGGTTCCAACTCATCGGTGGCCTGTTGACCCTGTGGGCGATCGGGGCCTTGGCCATGGGACTGATGCGTGAACTGCTGACCGGCAATTTGCTCGCCGTCACCGATCGGCACGGTGAGGAAATCTACCGCCTGGCACGGTTGGCCCTGCTTTACGCCCTTGTCGGCATCGCAATGTACTGGGGCGCCGCAGCCTTCATCGTTCGCAGCGATGTTCTGGCCCTATTGCGTTCGGCCATTTCACTTTCAATCATCATTGTCTTATTCCTCCTGCATCTGAAGAAAACCGCCCTTCTTTCGCTGCTTCCGCAACTGCCGTACGGCAGTTATCAGCGGGCGCTGCAATGGCTTCAAAAGTATTACTTTCCATTTATTTTTTTCGCACTGGGCGTGGCCTTGTTATGGCTCATCGGCTACCGGAATCTCGGTCGCACCGTGCTGGTGAAAACGTGGTCGT
>JASFFF010000201.1:0-6958 GCA_050124445.1 Desulfosarcina sp. | reverse complement strand
TCATCTGGGGGTTCTTCATTTCCACCGTCACGCTTTTTCACGCCACCTGCACCATCAACAGCCTGGACCATATGATCGGCACCCGGCGGTTTGATACACCGGACACCAGCCGCAACAATGCCGTGTTGGCTCTGGTCACCCTTGGTGAGGGGTGGCACAACAACCATCACCATTTTGCCGTTTGCGCCCGCCAGGGATTTCGGTGGTGGGAGATCGACATCACCTATCTGCTGCTGAAGTTGATGGCCAAAGGCGGCATCGTGCGCGACCTGAGGCCATTGCCTGAGCGGCTGCGCGGCGGTTAGCGGCGCTTGACCGTCGATCGTATCCATCGCGCATCAACCAAGGAGCTTTCGTCATGCGTATCGCCATTATCGGCACCGGCATTTCCGGGATGACAACGGGATACCTGCTGGGTGATGAGCACGAAGTGACGGCTTATGAAGCCAACAGCACCATTGGGGGTCACACGGCCACAGTGGATGTTTCACTGGGGGGGCGCACATGGCCGGTGGATACGGGTTTCATTGTCTTCAACCACAAAACGTATCCCCACTTCACCCGCCTGCTGGACTTGCTGAAGGTGGCCACACAGCCCTCGGTAATGAGCTTCAGTCTTCAGGATCTGCAAAGCGGTCTGGTATTTTGCCCCAGCAGTCTCAACGCCTTGTTTATTCAGCGCAAGAACCTTGTTCGGCCCCAATTTTACCGCATGCTGGTTGACGCCTTGCGCTTCAGGCGCCATATCCGCACCCTTTTGGATACGGGTGATGACCGTTCTACCTTGGAGGCGTTTTTAACGGCCAGGCGCTACAGTGATGAATTCATCCACCGCTTTCTGATTCCCTTGGGGGCTGCCATCTGGTCGGCAGGACCGGACGCATTCAAACAGTTTCCCGCACGCTATTTTGCCGAATTTTTCGAAAACCATGGGTTTCTAAATATCATCGACCAACCTCAGTGGCGGGTCATCCAAGGCGGTTCCCGCAATTACCTGCCTGCGTTGTCCAGGCCTTTCGCCGGCCGCATCCGTCTCAACAGCCCGGTGGTGGCCGTGAACCGATCAGCGGAGTCGGTAACGCTTAAAACTGCCGACGGTCAGGTCGACGCATTCGATCACGTCGTGATCGCCACCCATTCCGATCAGGCCCTGGCCCTGCTTGCCGATCCCTCCGAAACCGAAAGAGCTGTGCTGGGCCAAATCGATTATCAGGAAAACCAGGTGGTCCTGCACACGGATACCACGGTGCTTCCCATACAGCGGGCGGCCTGGGCCAGTTGGAACTATCTTAAACCGCAACACGACCGGGACCGGGTGGCCTTGACCTACAACATGAACATGCTGCAGGGTCTGGATGCGCCCGAGACCTTTTGCGTCTCTCTGAACATCGGTGATCGGGTCGATCCAGAAAAGGTCATTCGCCAGTTCGTCTATCACCATCCGGTGTATACGCCTGAGAGCCTGGTCGCCCGCCGTCGGCACCGGGAGATCAGTGGCGTGAATCGGACCTCTTTCTGTGGGGCCTACTGGGGCTACGGGTTTCACGAAGACGGCGTCAACAGTGCCCTGGCGGTTTGCCGCGAGTTTGGCGTGGAATTGCCATGAATAGCGCCATTTATCGTGGTACCATTCGCCACCGGCGCTTCACACCGGTTGAAAATGCCTTTACCTATCGCCTGTTTTTCATGTTTCTGGATCTTGGCGAATTGCCGACGGCCCTGGATGTTCATCCCCTCTGGTCGGCCGACCGGGTAAACCTGGCCTATTTTCGGCGGCGGGACCATTTCGGGCCGGCACGCCAGCCATTGGCCACGGCCATACGCGAACAGGTTCGGGCCCAAACCGGCCTGCGACCCACAGGACCGATTCGCATGCTCACCCATTTGCGCTATTTCGGCTATTGCTTCAATCCGGTCAGCTTCTTCTATCTTAACGATGACAGGGATGTCCGGCTGGAGACAATCGTGGCCGAGGTTACCAACACGCCCTGGGGTGAGCGTCATCTGTATGTGCTGGACAATCGGCGCAACATTCATCCGAACGGCAATTGGCGGCGATACCAGTTTTCGAAAGCATTTCACATCTCACCCTATATGCCCATGGCAATCGATTACGATTGGCGGTTTTCAGTGCCGGGGAAACGCCTCAACGTGCACCTGATCAACTACAAGGACGGCCGACGGGTTTTCGATGCCACACTGCGCCTGACCCGGACGCCGCTCAATCGATCAAACCTGACACGCATGTTGCTGCTGTACCCGGCCATGACCGCAAAGGTTATGGCCATGATCTACTGGCAGGCCCTTAAGCTAAAACTGAAACAGACCCCGTTTTACGACCACCCCGGCAAGCAGATGCCCGCGAACTGAACAAGGAGGTGTGGAAATGACCACCCCTACCATTCTTCCCAAGTATGAGACGCCGTCTGTGGGCGGCCCGATGCGTTCACTCAACAAAATGGCGCGTCGGTTGGTGCTGTCGATGCTGCAGAAACTCCAATATGGTCGGCTGACCATCAAGGACCGGCAGATGGAGAAGACATTCGGCCGGGAAAGCAGCACGCCCGCTTTATCGGCCACCATTCGGGTCTACCGGGATGATTTTTATCGCTTTTGCGCCTTTGGCGGGAGTATCGGGGCCGCCGAAGCCTTCATGCTTGGCTACTGGACCGCCGACGACCTCACCACCGTGGTGCGCATCATCGTGCGCAATCAGCAGGTGTTTGGGGAGATGGACCAGGGCTGGACCATGCTGTCGCGTCCCGTCAACCAAATCTTCCACCTGATGCGCAAAAACACGCCTTCCGGAAGCCGTCATAACATCACGGCGCACTACGATCTGGGCAACGATTTCTACCGTTTGTTTCTGGATGAGACCATGACTTACTCTTGCGGTATTTTCGAGACACCGGACAGTTCCCTCAAGGAGGCGTCGGTAGCCAAATACGACCGGTTGTGTCGCAAGCTGGATCTTCAGCCCGGCGATCACGTGCTGGAGATCGGTACCGGATGGGGAGGATTCGCCCTTCACGCCGCCAACAACTTCGGATGCGAGGTAACCACCACCACCATATCCGAGCAGCAGTACAACTACGCCAAAACAAAAATAGCCGCAGCCGGCATGTCCAATCGTATCCACTTGCTGAAAGAAGACTATCGTCAGCTGACAGGCCAGTTCGACAAACTGGTTTCCATCGAGATGATCGAAGCGGTGGGGCACCAGTACTACGAGACCTTTTTCGGTCATTGCTCCCGCTATCTGAAAGACGACGGCCTCATGGCCATTCAGGCCATCGTCATCACCGACCATGCCTTCGACGAGCACAAGCATTCCGTGGACTTTATCAAGCGTTACATTTTTCCGGGCAGCTGCCTGCCTTCAGTGACGGCCATGCTGCAGGCGGTCTCCCGGGCCAGCAATCTGCGCCTATTCCATCTGGAAGATATTACGCCCCACTACGCGAGGACGTTGCGCTTGTGGCGCAAGCGGTTTTTTGCCAACATCGATTTGGTGAGACAGCTCGGCTTCGGCGATGCCTTTGTGCGCATGTGGGACTACTATCTGAGCTACTGCGAAGGCGGGTTCATGGAACGCTATATCGGTGATGTGCAGATGGTTTTTGCCAAACCGGCGAACCGGCGAGACCCACTTTTGGCCGATTTCTAGACGCTGGTTGCCTGCCTTTTTTTAGGGCGCTGTTCTTTTTAGGCGGTAGTGAGACACCATCCACTCCTCACCGCCGGCATACCCCCACAATTCGCTACAGGCCATGAAAAAGATTCGCCAGCGTTGAAGCCACGTGGCCGCTTGCTGCGATCCGTACACGCGCGCCATGATGGGCATGATGGAACCACGCTGGTTGTCCAAATTGGTTAGCCACGCGTCAGCTGTCTTTTGATAATGCCTGCCGTTCAACCGCCAGTGTTTTTCAACCATCAGGTCCTTGTTGAAATTGAAAATCAGGTCGTCCGAGGGCATCATACCGCCGGTAAAAAAATGACGGCCCATCCAGTTTGTGGCGCCATCGGTTTCAAATAAATAGGCATATTGGCGGTGGGTGAAGATGTGAATGAATAACCGGCCGTCGTATTTCAACCAGGTGTTGATTCGGGCCAAAAGGGAATCCCAATTACGCATGTGTTCAAACATTTCCACTGAAACGATGCGGTCGTAGCGATGATCGGTAGAAAAATGGTTCATATCGGCGGTGACCACCCGAACGTTGACCAGCCCCCGCTCCTGGCAGATCTGTTCGATAAACCGCCGCTGGGAGGCGGAATTGGATACGGCGGTTATTCGGCTATTGGGAAAATGTTCGGCATTCCACAACGTCAGCGAGCCCCAGCCACATCCCAATTCGAGAATGTCCATGCCGTCTTCAATGCCAGCGCGTAAAGCCGTCAATGCCAGCATGTCCGCTTCAGCCTGATCCAGGGTGGTCTGCTCATCAAGCCATAGGGCACTGCTGTATTTCAGATGGGCGCCCAACACCCTTTCAAAAAATTCTGCCGGTAATTCATAATGCTGCTGGTTGGCTTCGTCTGTATTCAGTGCCACGGGGCTGTGTTGCATGTCCTTCACTAAAGCGGCAATGGTTTTTTGGGGAGTACCAGCATAGCGTTTGGCTTCTGTTTCAAGCCGCATGCGATCCAGCCGGCGGATACCCATCCGTATCAGATTGTCTGGCAGCCATGCCCGATCTGCCAGGTCGATGAGCAATTTCACCTGGCCTCCTTTTTGGGTGGACGCGGGAAAAATGGGCTTGTCCTGGCGATATATTCAGAGTAACCGGGTCGTCGCTTTTTTAGCGCCGCTTCGGTCAGCGGAACACCAGTCAATTTAAGCAACACAACGGTGATGATAACAGGGCTGAAAAGCGTCCACCATCCGCCCGGCGTGGCCAGGGCAATAATGAAAAAACCCCACCAAATTAAAAACTCCCCAAAATAATTGGGATGGCGACTCCAGGCCCACAGGCCATGATCCATCACCCGACCCTGGTTGGACGGGTCCGCTTTGAAACGGGCCAACTGCCGATCGCCGACGACCTCAAAAATAAAACCGATCGTCCATACGATGACTCCTGTAAGGTCCAGCAAGGTAAGCTGATTGGGGGCTGCAGAGAGTTGGGCTTTTTGCAAGACCAAAGAGATTGTCCACAGGAAAATTGCCTGCAGGAGGAATACTTTAAACAAGCTAACAATCCAGAATGATGAACCGCTTTGAGCACGCCAGCTGCCGTAGCGATGGTCTTCTTCTTGGCCCCAGTTGCGGTGAGTCAAATAGACAGCCAAACGCAGCCCCCATGCCGCGGTGAGGGTTAGCACAAGCAGGCTTCGGTGGGGAAACCCACTTCCCAGCCAGTAGGTAATCGAAGCCACCAGTACAAAACCCAGCCCCCAAAGCGTATCAACGACGGTCACATTGCGCTGTACCAAACTGATGATCCATCCGATAATCATCATTGCGATAACGGCCACCAAGTTGACCAGCGGTACTGATATTGGCGCTTCCATAATCCACCTCGCTACCCAATTGTGTGCGCCGGTTGCAGCGGGTCGGTGACCGACTGGCCAGATTGCCGCCGATTGATCGCCGCTCGTATGCGACCGTGGACATCGCCGCTGATGGGATAGTAAAGGGCGATACAAATGGCCAGCAGGTTGCAAATCGAAGGCACCAGTGCGTACAGCACGCGCAAGGTCAAACGAACGCTTTCGCTCTGGTCGGCATTGGGAGTGTAACCGACGCCACCCAGAACGGCCAATCCAACACCGACGCCGATGGCAGCGGCCAATTTTTTGGCGATCGACCACAACCCAATGTACTGACCTTCCCTGCGCCGACCGGTTTTCAGCTCATCGTAGTCGATCACGTCAGCCTGTATGGCTGACGGCAGTGCCAGCGTGGCGCCGAATCCAACACCCGACAAAATAACCAGGACGCCATAGATCAAGGTATCTCCCGGACCCAGAAAGAAGACACCGGTAAAGGCCCCGGTATTCACGGCCATCGAGGCCACCCAGGTCTCTTTTTTGCCGAAGCGATGGGCCAGGCGAACCCAGACCGGAAGGAGGAGGACACCGGTCACAAAATAGAGCAAGAGGAACAGGTCCGCCTGGCCAGAGCCCAATACGTACTGGACATAATACAGAATCAAGGTCGCCGGCAAATTGCTGCCAATTGCACTGATCGTGTATGCTGCCAGCAAAATCATGAACGGTCGATTGCTGAATATCGTTCGATAGTCGCCGAAAGTAGCTGGCTTGTGCGCCGACGGCACCTGAAGTCGCTCCCTGATAACATGTACGCACCACGCGCACATAGCAATTACCAAGGGGGCATAGATTATTGAAATCCAGAAAAACTTTTTTCTTTCACCGGCAGGACCCACCCCGGTTTGAAAGAGTGCTTCGATCAGCGCGGGCGAAGCGGCAGCCACCAGCGTGCCGGCGATCAGAAATCCGTCGCGCCAAGCGAAAAGCGCTGTGCGCGCATGGTAATCATAGGTGATTTCCGGGCCCAAGGATTCGTAGGGCACGGTGACCACCGTCCAGAACAAAAACAGCGCATATATCCAGAAGCCAAACCATACCGTGCTCCAAGCAGTGGACATGGCCGGCGGATTAAAAAGAAAAAGGAGGGCTGTGGCCACCAGCAGGGATCCGAAAAATATGTAAGGACGTCTTCTTCCCAGGCGCGATCGCGTCCGGTCGGACAAGGTGCCCATTACCGGGTCGGTTACTGCATCAAACAGGCGAACACCAAATAAGAGAAAGCCTACTACCGCGATATCGATGCCTACGATGTCCGTGTAGAATTTTGGTATGTAGACGTACACCGGTATACCGATAATTGCCAAAGCAAATGCCGGCATGGCGTACCCAACGCGCGTATTCAGATTTGGCTCTTGCATGCTTTTATTATCCGTCAAGCCCCAAAAGGGATTTTTTAAAT
>JASFFF010000200.1:0-6964 GCA_050124445.1 Desulfosarcina sp. | reverse complement strand
CGCACAAACAAAGTGATTGTGGCGCCCACGGCCTCCTGGCATTTCCATGCAGCCACGATATCCCCAGCGTTATGGTGGTCCCACAGCATCACTTCCACGTCCGACCGGTGCTTGAGGGTGGACAGGTGCCCCAAGCGACGCCAGTCTGCCGTATCGACAACAATCAGCCGCCGGATCGCGTCGGGATCGATGCGCTGGCGCTCGACCGTATCAAACATGTCTTTATGGATTGAAATAAAGGCCCGCACGTTGGGATTGACTGCTGATGGAATGGCTACACGGGCGTCAGGATAGATCACCTGGGCGGCCGCTAAGCAGGCGAACGCGTCAAAATCGGTGTTTCCGTGGGTGGTAATGATCTGGGTCATGAATGGGTCGGTCGTCGGCGGGATCTTTGATTCTATGTTCTCCGCCAAACCAATTGAATTTGAAAATGCTTCCACGGGCAGCCAACGGCAACTGGCGAATCTGTCTGATTAGTGCGAGTCGGCGGATGACGATGGTTACTTGTCACCCTTCTCCCAGCCCAGGGTTTTCTGGTTTTCTTCATCGGCCTGTGGTGCATCCAATCGCATCGGTGGCCCATTATGCGCCTGGTATTCAAGGGCCAGGCGGTGTTTTTCGATCTCCGTACGACTTTCGATGCTCTTTTTGGCCAACAGGTAACGCAGGTAGACAATCCACACACCGATTGCCACCACCGTCGTCGCGATGGCAATGAAAACCCACTTGAAGCGGATGACGGTATCGATGCCGGTACGGCCGAGGTAGGTGATCATGTTTGGAATGATCCAATAGGAGATGACCCCTATAAAAATTAGAAAACCGATGATAAAAATATTCATTCGGCTGATGCGGTAGAGAATCGATTCGATGCGTGATTCGTAACCCGGCTCAGATGCTGGTTGGGATGTATTTCCCTGAAGTTCACTGCCGTGAAAAATAGCCGCGTAGGCTTTGATCACAAAGCCGAACAACAGCATGGCGCCCACGGGAATGCCAATGGCGGCAACGAACCAGGCCCGAAAGGGGAAGGGACGGTCGCGGGTCTGCAGGCGAACCTCGTAGTTTTCCAGAGGGCCGAAGGTCTTTTCGAAATAATACTTGTTGAATTCGCTCAAATTCCTGCCGCTGGTCTCGTGAATAACGTTACCCTTGGCATCAATTATCTGCAGCCAGGACTTGCGCCCAGATTTCATGGCAGCCAATGCAAAAATTTCCAGCTCCAGCAAAAACAGACCGACGATGATGATAATAAAAAGGGTCTTGTTTTGTTGGATTAAATTGCTGATGCGCGTCGTTTTCAAAGCAGCCTATCCTACAATCCGTCACCCGGAACCGCAAGGGATATCACCGGATATCAAACGGGTTGGCTCGGTTGGTGGCCAAGTGAAATGGCACGGTGGTTCACTGGCAAATTGCGGGCACAGACTATCACAGCGTCGCTTTTCTGCACAAACGTTTTTTAAGGGCAACGGCGATAGCAGCCGTGGGTCCTGGTGTTGACTATCAGGCCCAATTGTTTCATAAGGAGGCTCTAATAGCCGCTGTCAACCGGTTGGAGCTTTTTCATGGAAAAAATGATCATTTCGGTCCTGGGCAAAGACCGCCCTGGCATCATTGCCGCGGTCACCCGCATCCTGTTCGAACGGGACTGCAACATCGAAAACGTCAGCCAGACCATCCTGCAAAACGAATTTTCGGGTATCTTCATTGTCGGTGTCCCAGCAACCCTGTCCAGAGACGACCTGCATCATTGCCTGGAATCAGGCCTTTCTCCCATGGGGCTGCATGTGTATGAAAAACCGCTTTCAAAAGCCGACGATTCAGCGCCAACCATCGAAAGCGAACCGTTCGTCATTACGACCAAAGGGCCTGATCGCAAGGGGTTGGTGGCGGCCATCACAGCCATCATGGCGGCCCACCAAGTTAACGTGACCAACCTTCAGGCCATTTTTAAGGGCGGTGACGATCCCAATGCCAATATCATGATTTACGAGGTTGACATCCCTACCGATGCCAATCACCAGGCCCTGCGGCGGGAACTTCGTGAAAAGGCACTGGCCCTGTCTTTGGACATTTCGATACAGCATAAATTGATTTTTGAAGCCATCAACCGCGTGTAAGGACGCCCGACATGTTCACTGAAAGAGAAATCCTCTCCGTTGTGGAGATGCTGAAAAACGAAAACCTGGATGTTCGCACCGTCACCCTGGGCCTCAATCTGCTGGATTGCGCCAGTGACGATATCAACCGCTTCACCGACCGGATCTACACCCGCATTACCACTGCCGCCGACAATCTGGTGCAAACCTGTGACGACGTGGGAGACAAATACGGTATACCGGTGGTCAACAAACGCATTTCGGTCAGTCCCATTGCGGTTGCCGCCGCCCCATTTGACGCTGAGCAGATGCTGCGGGTGGCCAGCGCATTGAACGAGGCGGCGACAGTTGCTCGCGTGGATTTCATCGGCGGATTCAGCGCCTTGGTTGAAAAGGGCATGGCCAGCGGCGACCGGGCCCTGATCGAAGCCCTGCCCCAGGCGTTGACCGATACACAGCGCGTCTGTGCCTCGGTGAACGTCGCCTCCACCCGGGCAGGCATCAACATGGATGCGGTGCTGCTCATGGGACGCAAGATCAAGGAAGCGGCCCGACTGACTGCTGACCGTGACGGCCTGGCCTGTGCCAAGCTGTGCGTATTTGCCAACATTCCTCAGGACATTCCCTTCATGGCCGGGGCCTATCTGGGTGTGGGCGAAGCCGACGCGGTGATCAATGTGGGTGTCAGCGGACCCGGGGTGGTAAAAAAGGCCATCGATCGCGCGGTGGCTTCGCGCCCCGATCTCAACCTGGGACAAATTAGTGAAATCATCAAGCATACGGCCTACAAAGTCACCCGAATCGGTGAACTCATCGGACGCGAAGTGGCCCAGCGTTTGGGCATCCATTTCGGCGTGGTGGACCTTTCGCTGGCCCCGACACCCAACGTGGGTGACAGCGTGGGAGAAATATTCCAGAGTCTGGGCCTTTCCAGCATCGGCGTTCCCGGCAGTACGGTGGCCCTGGCACTGTTGAATGACGCCGTCAAGAAAGGCGGCGCTTTTGCCAGCTCCAAGGTCGGGGGATTGAGCGGTGCGTTCATCCCGGTAAGCGAAGATCTGAACATTTCTCAGGCAGCCGCCTGTAACCAGCTGACCGTCGAAAAGTTGGAGGCCATGACCTGCGTCTGCTCGGTGGGTTTGGACATGGTGGCCATCCCGGGCGACACCAGTGCAGAGACCTTGGCCGCCATGATGGCCGATGAGATGGCCATCGGGGTAATCAACAAGAAAACCACCGCTACCCGCCTGATCCCGGTACCCAACAAAGCGGCCGGTGAGCATGCTTTCTTCGGTGGGCTGCTGGGCGAATCCATCATCATGCCGGTCAACAATGCCAGCGGCGAAAATCGGTTTTTGCGCCGTGGTGGATTGATACCATCCCCGATTCACAGTTTGGTCAATTAAGTCAAGTGGTTTTGAAAAAAGTCCGATGCATTAAGCTTCTACCCTTAACGAACATCTTATCCAAAAGCCGGCCACTCACATTCACTTATTCCACGAAAAAAGGGCGGCGCCGGTAAGCAAAAAACCGGCCGTCATGGCGCACAGCACGATCATCTCCGGCATCACGGCCATCAACCCCGCCCCCTCGTTCATGACCTTGCGCGCAGCCGTCAACAGGTGGGTCAAAGGGAATATATTGGCCGACGCTTTCAACCAACCCGGTGCCCCTTCGATGGAAAACCATACCTCGGAAAGAAACATCATTGGCCAACAGATGAAATTGAGCAGCCCGTTGGCAAATTCCTCACTGGTGCCTCGGGAGGCGATGACCAGTCCCAACGCGGTCATGCAGGCACTGCCAGCCAGGAAAATAATCAACAGATCGAGCAGGCGGCCATATACGTTGAGATCGAGGATCAGGTCGCAACCCAGCCAGATGACCACCAATGTGAACATCAGCAGAAAAATCCGCGAAAGCAGTTGGGCACATAAATATTCGAAAGCCGTGAGGGGGGTCGCCTTGAGCCGTTTGAGCACCCCATTCTTGCGGTAGCGAACCACGACCCAGCCCACGCCGTAAAGGGCGCTGAACATCATGTTCATGCCCAATACGCCGGGAAACAACCAATCGATATAGCGTATCGGGACCCCTGGAATAGCTTTTTTTTCAAGTGCTTCCGCGATGCCCGACGAGGTCATGGCCCCTTGGAGCAGCCGTTCGACGATGGCCCCGTTGGGTGAGAAATCGCTGACCCAGTATCGCACGGGTGTCGCGTCGGATTTGACGAGTATATCGATTTTATGGTGTTTAAGCTTGTCAGTGCCTTCAGCCTGGGTTTCAAACCCCACCAGGGTGATCGCATCGAAACCAGAAAAGGCCTCGGGTAGATGATCGGCTGCCTGTCGAACGTCGGTCCCGGAGGGCACGGGGAAAATGCCGACTTTAAAGGGCGACCGATAGTCGCCTTTGAATATGACGGCAAAACCCAGGATGATTAAAAATGGAAACAGAAAATTCCAGCCGAAGGCCTCCCTATCACGGAAAAACTCCCTGTTTCTGGCGTTGAAAATGGTCCACATTCTGCTTAGGTGCATAACTCCATCCATCACTCCCGCAAGCTGCGTCCGGTCAGCTTCAAGAAGACATCCTCCAGGGTGGGGGTTTTCAGGTCGGCACCGCCCAGATCGATTCCCCGGGCAATCAATTGCTGGATCAGATCATTGACATTCTCCGTACGAATCAGGATTTGATCACCCCGGTCGTGCGTAAACACACGCAGGCCGTTGAGTTTGTCTCCGATGGTTGCTTTGGAGACGGCAAGGGTTGCCCGCCGGCAATGCTGTCCGATCAATTCCTGGGGGGCGCCCCGGGCAATCACGCGCCCCCGATCCATGATGGCGATGTCATCGCACAGCTTTTCGGCCTCTTCCATATAGTGGGTGGTCAGAACAATGGTCTTGCCCTGCGATTTCAAGAATTGAATAATTTCCCACAGATTTCGCCTGGCCTGTGGGTCCAGACCGGTGGACGGTTCGTCGAGAAACACCAGCTCTGGCCGGTTCAATAGCGCCAGCGCCAACAGGAGTCGCTGTTTCTGACCGCCGGATATTTTGTCATTGAACTGGCTCTTGACTTCGCCCAAATGGCACAACCGGATCAACCGATGCACATCGTCGGTGCGATGGTAAAGCCGGCTGAATGTCTCAAGGGTTTCAGCCACCGTGAGAAAGGAGAGCAGCGCCGTCTGCTGGAACATGATGCCGACCTCCTGGCGGAACCGGGCAGCCCGTTTCTCGCCTTTGTACAAAATGGTACCGGCCGTCGGCGCAATAATGTCTTCGATTATCTCGATGAGTGTGGTTTTACCGGCACCGTTGGGCCCCAATAGTCCAAAGCAAACGCCCCGTTCGATGGCAAGGCTGACCCCATCGACGGCGCGAACCTGTCGATACGATTTTTCGACCGCAATGACTTCGATCAGCGGTGCTTTGCTCGACTTGGGGTGCCGGTGTGGCTGCATGGATTCCTTCTACTGAATCTTATTAAATAAAAAGGGGTTGCATCTGCTTGGCAGTTGACACGAAACGAAGGTTTCCTTATAGTCGCAAGTACCGCGCAAGTCAACGGCTGCAAAGGCATGTACCCACCGTGCTTTCATCGTTGCGGTTGATACCGGGTCTACCCTGCCCGGTTTGAAAAGATGCAATCGAGTCGGTTTGGCATCATCATCGCCCATGTCGACCCTTGTCGTGGAAGTCAAAGAACGCCATCGGATGGAAAAATAAGCCCCCATGGAACGCCAAAACCATGTCCTGTTGACCATTGTCCTGACCGTGGCGCTCGTCTTTTTGGGTACGGGCGGATACATGTACATCGAGAAGTGGCCCTTTGACGATGCCTTGTACATGACCATCATCACCATGGCTACGGTGGGCTACGGTGAAGTCCATCAGGTGAGCGACACCGGCAGGGCCTTCACCATGTTCTTGATCGTGATGGGCGTGGGCTACTTTATGTACGTGGTGGGCATGATCGTACAATTCTTGGTGGAAGACCGCATACGCGTGATACTGGGGAGGCGCAAATTAGACATGCAGATCGCCAAACTAAAAAACCATTACATCATCTGCGGCTACGGCAGGATCGGTCGGGTGTTGACCCATTATCTTACCGAGCGGTACCTGAACGTGGTGATTATCGAAAAAAATGCCGGTCGCAAGGCGCGCATGGATGAAGATGGCGTGCTGTACCTGATCGGCGAAGCCACCGATGAAAATGTGCTGCTCAAAGCCGGCATCCAGCAAGCCAAGGGGCTGATCACCGCTGTGGCCACCGATGCGGACAATGTCTTTCTCACCCTGATCGCCAAACAGCTCAACCCCGATATATTCATCGTGGCCAGGGCCATACAGAACACGGCCAAACGAACCCTTGAGGCAGCCGGTGCCGAAAAGGTCATTTCGCCATACGACCTCGGTGCCAGGCGTATGGCCCATGCCATTTTGCGGCCTACGGTGATCAAGTTTCTCGAAATGGCCTTCACCGATGACAATACCGACATTCAGGTTGAAGAGATCCGGGTCCGCGACTCCTCCCGACTGGTGAATGTAGCGCTCAAGGACTCCGGCATCCGCCAACAGCTAAACCTGATCATCCTGACCATTAAAAAGGCCGACGGTTCATTGATTTTCAATCCCAAGGCAGACACATGCATCCAACCCGATGATACCCTGGTGGTGGTCGGTAGCGCCAAAAGTATCGTCAAAATGGACCAAATGACGCGTAGCTGAAATCGTCTAGGAATGACACCCATGCCGCAGCCACCTCCCGCTTACCGATCGGCATTGCAGGACGGCACCCTCAACCGCCGCGTTAATCAAAGCCTTGACAAATTGAGGCAATGCCGCTTGTGC
>JASFFF010000199.1:0-6993 GCA_050124445.1 Desulfosarcina sp. | reverse complement strand
CGACCATTTCTTTGAGCGTATGCCCGGGTGCGGCAGAGATGACCGCACGCGGTTCGCTGAACACCTTGAGACTTTTTTTCAGGTGGCAGGGATCGTGGTAGGTGACGCTGCGGGCATTCTTACCGGTCCCTGACAGCGGCCGGAGGTGCGCCTCCCGGATCAGAAACTGGTTGATGTCCATGGTTCGTTCGGCCAGGCTTCGGGCAGCCGTACGGTTTTTTTCATCGGCCATGGTCGGCCAGATTTCATGGATGGTGGAGGTACAGGTGCCGCAGGCGGTAACCAGATAGTCGAATTCACCCTCGGCGAACTTCTTCAGGTTGTGGGCCAGCAGTTTATGAAATGTGGGCATGTCACCGCTGGAAAGGGCCGGAATGCCGCAGCAGCCCTGGCCTTCCGGCAGGTAGACACCCACGCCGCAATGGTCAAGGACCGTCAGCGTGCTGCGGGCGATGCTGGGAAACAGTTTGTCGATCAGACAACCGGTGAACAGGGCCACCTTGAGGCCGGATTTCCCCGCCGGCCGGTCCAGGGAGGCGATTTCTTTGTGAAAGGGTGTCTTTGCCAGAGTGCGGAAATGGCGGTCCTGAATGAGCGGCGACATCACGCGGGCGCAGGAAGTCCCCACGATCTCGTTGACCGGGCGGGTAAATATTTTTTGAAACCGGGCGCCCCACTCGGTCATCCGGTCAAAGAGTGCCGGATTGGCCAGCATGCCTTTCAGAATCAGTCGCTTGGCCGGGGACAGCCCCATATACCCGGTGAGGATTGCCCTGGCTTTGAGGAAAATTTCCTGGACGCTGACCCCGCTGGGACAGTTGGCTGCACACGACCCGCACAGCAGGCATTTGTTGAGCCGCTGGTAAACCCCTTCCGGATCATCGAACATGGACGCCATCAAACCGCCCAATAGTGCCAGTTTGCCGCGGGCCACATCCGCCTCCCGCCCGGTCTGGTCGAATACCGGGCAAACCGATTGGCACATGCCGCATTTCATGCAGACGACGAGCTGGTCTTCCAATTCCCGCATCAGTCGGGCGAGTGCTTCCATTGATGCCATAATGCTATGCTTTCGCGGCGATGATTTTGCCGGGGTTCAGGATGTTATTGGGATCCATGGCGCGTTTGATCCGCGATGAAAACAGTATGGTGCCCGGGCTGGTTTCTTTTTCCAAATAGCGGGATTTGGCAGTGCCGGTGCCGTGTTCGCCGGAGAGGGTGCCGCCCATTTTCAAGGCTTCGTCAAAGATGTCGTCGATGGCTTGTTCCACCCGTTCCCATTCGGCGTGATCACGCTTGTCGGTAAGGATCGTGGGGTGCAGGTTGCCGTCGCCGGCGTGGCCAAAGGTGCCGATGGTGAGATCGTAGCGCTTGGCGATCTGCCCGATGGCACCCACCATGTCCGGGATGCGGCTGCGGGGTACGGTGGCGTCTTCCAGCACCAGGGTCGGCTTGAGCTGGGCCAGGGCCGACAGGGCTGCCCGACGCGCAGCCCACACCCGGTCGCGTTCGGCCGCATCCTGGGCCACGCGGATGGAGGTCGCCCCCATGGATCGGCAGAGCGCTTCCACGCGTTGCGCATCCTCCTCCACCTGGGCGGCATGCCCATCTAGTTCCACCAGCAACATGGCCGCCGCGTCTTTCGGCAGGCCGGCCCCGCTGAAATCCTCCACGGCCCGGATGGTGAAGTTGTCCAGAAATTCGAGGGTTGCCGGGACGATGCGGTCGGCGATGATGGCGGCCACCGTCTCGGAGGCCTTTTCCAGAGATTCGAAGACGGCCATCATGGCTTTGCGATGGGCCGGCAGAGGGATTAATTTGAGGATGATTTCGGCGAATACGCCCAGGGTCCCCTCCGAGCCGACCATTAATCCGGTCAGGTTGTAGCCGGTGGCACACTTGACGGTCCGGGAGCCCGATTTGACCAGGTTGCCCTCCACATCGAAAAAACTGACGCCCATCACGTAGTCGCGGGTGACACCATACTTCAATCCACGCAGGCCACCGGCATTTTCCGCCACGTTACCACCGATGGTAGAAACCGCCTGGCTGCCGGGGTCGGGCGGGTAGAACAGACCCTTATCCTCAACGGCGGCAGCCAATTTGGCCGTGACCACTCCCGGTTGGACCACCGCATACATGTCGGCCTCATTGATTTCGAGAATGGTTTTCATCCCATTGGTGACAATAACCACACCACCGGGCAAAGGTACGGTACCGCCGCTCAAATTGGTACCGGCGCCCCGCACGGTGAGCGGTAAGCCATTGTCGTTGCAAAGGCGTACGGTCTGGCCCAGGGCCTCGGTGGAGGTGGGCCGAACGATGAGTCCCGGTTGGACCGAATCGACAACGGCGGCATCGTAGGAGTAGGTATGCAGATCGGTTGCATCGGTCCAGGCGTTGTCTGCGCCCACGATGGTTTCAAATTGACGGACAAGCGAATCAGCGATCATGGTTGGGATCCTTGTTGGTGAAGCATTCAGAAGCCAGCAGTCAGAATTCAGAAGCGGTCAGAGGCGATCGTGGCGCTTCGTCTTTGTCAATCGGATTGAGCCAACGGCCAAACACTGTCTGACTTAAGATACTACTTTCTAATTAATACAATCAGCTCCTTCGGCCCATGCACACCGAACACCAGGGTAAATTCGATATCCGCCGTTTTAGACGGTCCGGAGATGAGCAGGGCGTTGGTGGGCATGCCGTTGGACCAGTTTTCGGCCGCCATCATTTCGTCAAGGGAATTATAAATCGTGTCGGCGTCGAGCAGGGCCACATGTACCGCCGGCACCAAAGACATGAGTCGCGGTTCGTGCTCGGTCGGCCATAGTACCACGGCGCCTGTATCGGCCACACCGCCACGCGTGCTGGTAACCCCGACATCAATTTGAAACAGATCGTTCTTGAAGGTTTCAACCGGCGCTGTGTAGGCCACCAGTTCGGGCAGCTCGTTGGCGCCGGATGACCAGGCGGTTTCGATGGCTGGGCCGATCGGTGACTTTGGTCCGTACAGCATGTGTTTCCAGCCCCTTTCGCGGGCCAGCGCTTTGAGCGTGTCGATCCAGCGGTCAGCCTCGACAATATGGATTTCGGTGCGAATGGCCGACATCAGCTCGGTCAAGCGTTCAATCTTGGCCTCGCGGCCTAAAACCAGCGGTGGCGGCAGCTGCGCTTCAGGCACCTCGGTGTGCTGGGTGCCGGAGGCGTGCAGGCGAGACAATATACGTTCACGGGCATTCTGGCTACTCATCTTTCACCCCTTCGTTGCGGGCGCGTTCGTGCAAGCTGGTGGGGGCGACCTGCGGTGGTGTGCGAACACGCGTCCATTTTTTAAGCGGGCCAATCGTGGGCATGCGGTGGCCGACCTTGCCAGCCAAACGGGTCCCGATGCCGCTGATCAGCGGCGAGCGATTGACCAGCTCCCAGCCTTTCCACACCAGCGTTTCGGCCAGGTTTTTCTTGTAACCTGACCCGTCGACCACGGCGTCGCCCTCCTGATCGTAGCTTTCGTTGCGCAGGCGTCGGATCAAGTCGGGGATCGGGATCCGCACCGGACACACCTCGCCGCAGGCGCCGCAGAGGCTGGACGCCGTGGCCAGTACACCGGCCTGATCGAGGCCCTCCATCTGCGGGGTCAGTATTTTTCCGATGGGCCCCGGGTAGACGTGTCCATAGGCATGACCACCGATCCGCACATATACCGGGCAGTGGTTGAGGCAGGTTCCACAGCGGATGCAAAGCAGGGTCTGGCGCAATTCCGGATCCGCCAGGATCTGGGAGCGGCCGTTGTCCAGGATAACCAGATGCACCTCTTTGGGGCCGTCTTTCTCTTCGCCTTTGCGGGGCGAGCTGATCATGTTGACATAGGTGGTGATCACCTGTCCGGTGGCCGAACCGGTCAGCAGCCGCAGCAACGGGGGCACGTCGGACAGCTTTTCGACGACCTTTTCCAGGCCCATCACGGCCACGTGCACATCGGGTGCGGTGGTGCACATGCGGCCATTGCCCTCGTTTTCCACCAGGAGCAGGGTGCCGGTCTCGGCGATGGCAAAATTGACTCCGGAAAGGCCCACTTTGGCGCCGGCAAAGCGCTTGCGCAGCACCCCCCGGGCAATGTCGGTCAGCTCTTCCACGTTCTCGGTGTAGGGGGTGTCCGGTATCTTGTCATGAAAGATGGTGGCCACTTCATCCTTGTTTTTGTGAATGGCCGGCACAATGATGTGCGAGGGCGTCTCATGGTTAAGCTGGATGATGAACTCGCCCAGATCGGTCTCCACGGCATCGATGCCGTTTTCCTCGAGAAAACGGTTCAGGTGCATCTCCTCGGAGACCATGGACTTGCCTTTGACAATGGCAGACGCATCGTGACGGTGCATGATATCCAACACGATCCGGTTGGCTTCGTGCGTATCTTCGGCCCAGTGCACCTGAATCCCGTTGCGCGTGCAGTTGGCTTCCAGTTGTTCCAGCAGCTGTGGCAGCTGTTTCAGCGCGCGGCGTTTGATGGCGTTGCCCGCCGATCGCAGTTGCTCAAGCGTTGCGCTGTCCGGAAATACCGCGCGACGCTTATCGACCAAAATGTCCATGGCGTTGCGCAGGTTTCGGCGCAGTTGATCATCGGCCAACGCACGGCTTACATTGTGTTCAAAATCAAAGCCTTGTTTATTGCCCATTGGTTCTCTCCCAGAGGAATTCGGCCAGGTGCTTGCCGGCAATCGCCACGCCTGCTTTGGCCATGGCCCCGGTGATGTTCATCAGGCAGCCACAATCACCGGCAACCAGCGTCGAAGCCCCGGTTCGGGCGATGTCGGCCACTTTGTCCTTGACCATGGCGGCCGATATGGCCGGTTGCTTGACGGCAAAGGTGCCGCCGAATCCACAGCATTCCGTTTCGCGTTCCAACTCCACCAAGGTCACGTTTTTGAGCTGCCGGATGAGGGCTTTGGAATGCCGAATCACATCCATTTCGCGCAGGGCATGGCAGGACGAATGCCAGGTGATGGTCACCGGTTTGCCCCTATCTTCGAGAGTCACCGCCATTACGGTAGCCAGATATTCGGACAGCTCGTATACCCGCTTGGAAAAGTGCCGGGCGGCGGCTTCGTCCGGGGTATTGGCAAAAAGCTGCGCATAGTGATGTTTCATCATCCCGGCACAGGATCCGGAAGGCACCACGATCGGATAAGGTTTGGAAAACACCCGGATCTGTTTGCGGGCCACTGCTTTGGCCTCATGGACAAAGCCGGAGTTGTAAGCCGGCTGGCCGCAGCAGCTTTGATCTTGGGGAAACACCACCTCGACGCCGTTGGCTTCAAGCAACTTGATGGCCGCCATCCCGGCATCGGGATAGGCGGCATCCACCAGACAGGTCCCGAAGAAATAGACCGTGTCGGATTGATCGGGAGTCACCTTTTTTTGCATGTTGCACCTTTCGTTTCAATGCCGACCGCTGTCAATCAAGAGGCGCCGAAAAACAGTGCCGGCAGCCATGTGGTCAAGCCGGGGAAAAATACCAGAATCGCCAGTCCGATGAGCTGCAGGATGACGAACGGCATGATGCCCTTGTAGATATGCATCATGGTATACTCCGGCGGCGCCACCCCTTTGAAGTAGAACAGCGCATACCCAAAAGGCGGTGTCACAAAAGAGGTCTGCAGGTTGACACACATGAGCAGCGAGAACCACAAGGGGTTGAAATCGAGCTCCAATACGATGGGCATGAAGATGGGCACCGTGATCAGCAAAATGGCGGCCCAATCGATGAACATGCCCATGAGAAAGACGATGATCATCATAATAAACAGTACCACCCAGCGGTTCAGCCCGGAGCCGATCATCAAGTCGGCCACCACGTCGCCACCGCCCATGCTCAGAAACACGGTGCTGAAGAACTTGCCGCCGATGAAAAGCATCATCACCATGGCGGTGGTCTTCATGGTGGCATAGGAGGATTCCCGGATGACTTCCCAATTCATCTTCTTGTTGAAGATGGCCAACAGGGCGGCGCCCGCGGCCCCCAATCCAGCGGCTTCGGTCGGGGTGGCGATACCGGCCAGGATGGTGCCCATGACTGCCAGAATCAGCGCCAGGGGCGGGATCAGCGACTTGAGGGTCATGGCCCATTTCTGACCCGCGGTCCAGCCTTTGGCTTCATCCTTGGAGATGGGCGGTCCCAGCTTCGGATTGATGTTGCAGCGGATAAAAATGTAGAGAAAGTAGAGGCCGGAGAGGATCAGACCCGGAAAAATCGCGCCGGCGAACAGGTTGCCCACCGATGTCTCCTTCAATCCGGTCAAACCGCCGTAGACCACCATCATAATGGAAGGGGGGATCAGGATCCCCAGCGTCCCTGCAGCGCAGATGATGCCACTGGTCATCTCCTTTTGGTATCCCTTGTTCAACAGGGCCGGTGTGGCCAACAGCCCCATGGCCACCACCGACGCGCCGATGATCCCTGTGGTGGCGGCGAAAACCGTGCAGACCAGGACGACGGCCAGTCCCAGCCCGCCCTTGAGGCTGCCCAGAACGATGTACAGGGCGTCAAAGAGCTGTTCAGCCACCTTGGAGCGGTCCAATAGCTGGGCCATGAGGATGAACAAGGGGATGGCCACCAGCACGTAGTTGTTCATCAGGCCCCAGCAGTTGTTGGCAAACATGTCGAACAGGCCGGCGACGTCCCATCCATTGTCAATCAGCCCGAACAGTGTGGCCACGCCGGCCAGGCAGTAGGCCAGCGGCAGGCCAGTGATGATGGTAAGAATCAACACCACGAACATGGCAATGGTCATAAATTCGTAACTCATAGAAATTCCGTCCTTCTCGGCCCTTGGCTATTTTTCCGGGTTGTTGCTCAGGGTTTTCAGGTTTTTAAGCATGGTGGACAGCCCCTGGATCACCAGGAGCAGGAAACTCAATGCCATGATGATCTTGTACGGCCAGATGCGCGGCGCCCAACTCGTCGAGTTGAGTTCATTGGTTATGACGGCTGTGTGGGCA
>JASFFF010000198.1:0-7000 GCA_050124445.1 Desulfosarcina sp. | reverse complement strand
TTGCCCGGAACCACATCGAGCTGGTCGATAACATGTAAAAAGGCCTGTTTATCCGGCTTGGCCTTATAAATTAGATGAGACGAAAATGCCTGCTCAAAGCGCTCCAAAAGGTTGAATTCATGCTGCAGCCGGGACCAGTGCAGTTCGTTGGAATTGGACAAGGCCGCCAAGCGGTAATGGTTGGCCAGCACGTCAAGCAGCTCAAGTACGCCCGGATAAAGCCCGACAGGCCAGCGCCGGAAATGCTCCAGCAGCAGATCGTCGCCCGCGTCAGACCCCACCTCCGCTTTAAAATCGGCAACCAATTGGCCTGGCGTGATCTGACCGGTTTCAAATTTGGCAATCACCGGTGAGGAGAACCACCTGCTTAATCGGTGTTCAACACCAGGACGCAACAACTCTGCGGGAAAGGGTGCGTCACCAAGCTCGACCAATACACCGCCAAAATCAAACAGCAATAAATCAATGTTTAGACTGTCCATAGGGTGACACCGGCTTTTTTATCGCGTTGGGAGAGAAGATTGCCATGCCCGTTCAAGATGATTCGCAAAAAGCACAGGCATGCGGTGTTCGGGTTGAATGGCCGTGCTGGGAAGATATCGGACAAATTGGCCATTTATGGATGGGCACTAATTAATCATTTATGTTGCGGCCCACTGTTCCCATAACGCTCAGCTGTCTGCCGAAGGCGATGGCCGGAAATTGGAGATTGACGGGTTGCCCCGGACAAATGCTTCGCCGGGCAATGACGCCGATACCGCCGGCAGCGACATCCTCAACCCGTTCACGTGAAATGCCGTCTTTGAAGGTAATCTTCGCACTGAAGGAGACCGGGTGCCGGGGGTATCGGCGTCGATTTGGCATAGGTGTCATTTGCGATTCACCTTCTGACGCAACTTTGTGGAACACTTAAAGGTCACCACCCGACGTGGCTTGAGCATCATTCGCTCTCCGGTGGCAGGATTTCGCCCTTTGCGTGCCGCCTTCTGCTTTACGCAAAACTTGCCAAACCCGGAGATCAAGACATCATTCCCAGATTCCAGCGTGGCCTTGATAATTTCAAGCAGCGCCTCAGCGATACCGGCTGACCGGTTGAGTTGATAACCCAGTTCATGTTGGATTTGGTCCACGATCTTTCTCTTCGTCAAGGCCATTCAGGAGCTCCATTTTTTGTGTCAATGACATTGACACACGTTTACAAAGATTGTCGGCCTTGTCAATGGAGGTGGCGCGGGTTGCCGCGCAGAATCGCCCTCCTAACATAAAATTAACAACTGTCGGCTATCTCTCCACCACCGATGCGATTGGCATAGACGTTGAGTGGCCTCCCGGTATGGCCGGCGGTGACCCGATTTCCATCCATCGGTCTTTAACGGTGACGACATTCATGGCTTTACCATCCTTTTCAGCTTCCTGAGGATACCAGCATTTTTTTGTTGCCCGCATCCGATCATATGTGCTTTCATCCCTGGTCATAAGCATGAATTGGCATACCAACCGAAAGGTAACGACGCACATGCTGACAAGTAATCGATTTGCGGCGATCGATATCGGATCCAATGCCGTCCGATTGTTGCTGTCCGAAGTTTTTGAGACCCAACACGGCCCTTTTTTTCGAAAAATCTCTTTGATACGCATGCCCATCCGCATGGGCAAGGATGCGTTTATCCGCGGTAAAATATCCAAAGACAATGCCGATCGACTGCTCAATACGATCCAGGGTTTCAAGGCCCTGGTCTCCGCTTACCGGCCGATTGACTTTCGTGCCTGTGCCACATCCGCCATGCGCGAATCGCGCAATGCCTCGACAATCATAAAGCGGATCAAAAAGCAGACCGGGGTGGACATTAAGATTATCAGTGGCAAGCAAGAAGCCAAAATCATCTTTGCCAACAATCCCTGGAGCCACCTGGCCTCGGGCAATGCCTGGCTGTTTGTCGATGTGGGTGGCGGCAGCACCGAAATCACCATCTATTGCAATGGCAAAACGGTTTCCCGTTCCTTCAGCATCGGCACCATTCGCCTGCTGGAAAATCTGATTAAACCAAGCCATTGGAAAGAGATGCAACAGTGGATCATCGATCGTACCTGCGCGTTTGCCAGCATCGACGCCATCGGCAGCGGCGGAAACATCAACAAAATCATCAAGATGGCCAAATGTTCGGATGGAAAGGCCATTACCCTCGCTAAAATGAAAAAAGTGCGCAACAATTTAAAATTTTTCTCATTCGATGAACGCATTACCAAATTGGGCTTGAAACCAGACCGCGCAGACGTGATCATGCCGGCCCTTAAAATCTACATGTCGGTAATGAAATGGGGCAACATTCGCCGCATCTCGGTGCCGCAGATCGGCTTGGCAGACGGGCTGGTGCGCATCATGCATCGCAAACATGTCCAATCAAGAATACAGCAAATGGACAAGCCGACGTCCAGGAAATCATCCGACAAACGATCCGCATCGGCCGCCTGCCGGATGTGAAAGGAACCCTCATGGCCGACCCCTGCTATTCGATTCCCGACCCAGATACGAAGGCTGCCATCATCGACGCGCTGACCGGCCTGTTCGACGGCATTCGCCAGGAAACTGCAACCGACGCCTTCGAGGTCATGGATTCTTTTGACTGGCGGCTGTTTAAAAGCGGGTGCCTGCTCTACAAAATCGGGCATCGATACCAAACCGTGGATCGTCGCACCGGTCGGCCGATTAACACACTTGAGATAAGAACCGTCAAGTCGTTGCGCTTCCACTGGGATTTTCCCGAATCGGCGTTTGCCGCCGCCTTAAAGCGTTGCCTGGAGATGCGTTCGCTGATGCCCTTGGGCACCATCCAACGGCAAATCGTCCGGCATGAACTTCTCAACTGCGACAAAAAAATTGTTGCCCGTCTGGCGATGGAAATCTATCGCCTCAATGGGGAAGACGCAACGGTCCGCCAATGCCGGATCAGACCGGTGAGAGGCTACGAAAAGGCGACCAAGCAGATTGTCGCCTGCCTGGAAAAGATGGGGCTGCAACGGGCCGAACAGATACCGGCCCTGAGGTTGATAGCGGATAGCGGCTTTGCGCCCGGCGTCTACACCTCCAAGATATCCATCGCCCTGCAGCCCGATATGCCCGCCGCCGAAGCCCTCCGGCGCATCATGCACCAGCTGCTGTCGGTGATGCGTTTGAACCTGCCAGGTGTACGAGATGATATCGACAGCGAGTTTCTGCACGATTTCCGGGTGTCGGTTCGCCGGGCCCGTTCCCTGTTGAGCCAGATGAAAGGTGTGCTGGATGAGTTAACGACATCCGGCTTGCAGCGACAGCTCAGGAGCATGGGTGCCATCACGGGTAACGTCAGGGATCTGGATGTATACCTGCTTAAAAAATCCAAATACGTCAATCTGGTCCCCGAGGTGCTGAAGCCCGGCATCCTCCAGCTTTTTCGCTCGCTGCAGCAAAAACGGCGCTATGCCAAGGACCGCATGCTCAACGCCATGCAAAGACCTGACTTCCGCGCAGCCCTGTCGGACCTGGATCGCTTCGTCCAATCC
This sequence comes from Desulfosarcina sp., assembly GCA_050124445.1. Taxonomy (GTDB): domain Bacteria; phylum Desulfobacterota; class Desulfobacteria; order Desulfobacterales; family Desulfosarcinaceae; genus Desulfosarcina. Next base: position 3,460 of record JASFFF010000198.1, on the reverse strand, counting down.
GACCCGCTGTCCGAGTCGTCCTCGCCCGACGGCAGGCGCCCCATCGGGGAATTGGCCCGGGCAGTCATTTACAAACGCTACCGCCGGGTAGTTAAAAAAGGCCGTCGGATTACCGACGCCACACCGGATGCCGAGCTGCATGCGCTGAGGATTGACTGCAAAAAGCTGCGCTATCTGCTTGAATTCTTCTCCTCGCTATTCCCCAAAGACCAGATGAAATTGCTGATCAAGCAACTCAAACAGCTCCAGGAAAATTTGGGGGATTTTAACGATCTTTCCGTTCAGCAGGCGTTTTTGGTTCAATATCTGCAGTCCACCAAACCACAGTCCGTGCGGGTGGTTCCCCTGGCGGCTGCCATCGGCGGATTGATCACCCGGCTGGACATGGAACACCAGCGGGTGCGTTCGCAATTTCTAAGCGTTTTCGACCGGTTTCACTCGAAGGAGAACAAGGCACGCTTTAAAAAGCTGTTTGCCTGACAGGAACCTATCGTGAAAACCATTGCACTTTACAGCATCAAAGGCGGTGTGGGAAAGACGGCCGCCTGTGTCAACTTGGCCTATCTGGCTGCCAAGGGCCGGACAGCCTTGGTGTGCGATTTAGACCCTCAGGGGGCCTCAAGCTTCTATTTTCGCATCCAGCCCAAACCGAAATACAACAGCCGCAAATTCCTCAAAGGGGGCAAGCGCATCGCCAAGGCGATTCGCGGCACCGATTTTAGCGGATTGGACCTGCTCCCGGCGGACATGTCTTATCGCAACCTGGATATTTTGCTGAACGATTTTTCCAAATCACGCAGCACCTTGAAACAGCTGCTGTCCAGGTTCAAGGGAGAGTATGACCATGTGTTCCTTGACTGTCCACCCAATATCACCCTGGTTAGCGAAAACGTCTTCGAGGCCGCCGATGTGATCCTGATGCCCATGATTCCCACCACTTTGTCTCTGTTGACCTACCGCAAGTTGAAGGCTTTTTTCGAGGATACCGGCCTGGACGAAAACAAATTGTTTGCTTTTCTCTCAATGGTTGAATCGCGCAAACGCATGCACCGCCAGACCATCCAGGAAATTGTGGCGGCCAAGGTCAACCTCATGAATGCCTACATCCCGTATAACGCCGAGGTGGAACAGATGGGATTTCACCGCGCCCCCTTGGCCCACTATCGTCCCTCCTCTGCCGGTGCGGCTGCATTTGCCAACCTCTGGCAGGAGGTTCGAACGCGCATCTTGAAAGAGAGGTCTCATGGGCATTGAAATTGAGCGCAAGTACCTGGTTGGCCGTATGCCGGTGGCTGGAGACGAATTGAGCGCGACCCGCATTCGTCAAGGATATGTAATTGCCGCCGAAGCGGGCGTCGAGCTGCGGGTCAGGCAGAAGCAGGATCGCTTCTTTCAAACAATCAAAGTAGGCGAGGGGTTGTCGAGAACGGAGATCGAGTTCGAGCTGACGGAGCAACAGTTCCAGCATTTGTGGCCATTCACCAAAGGGCGTCGGGTGATGAAAACCAGGTATCGGGTGCCGGTGGGCGACCACACCGCCGAACTGGATCGGTTTGACGGTGATCTAAAAGGGCTGCTGCTTGTGGAAGTCGAATTTGCATCCGTGGAAGAGAGTCGGCAGTTTCGTCCACCGGATTGGTTTGGTGCTGAAGTCACAGAAGACCGCCGCTACCAGAATCAACGTCTGGCCGTTCAGGGAATTCCGCGGGGTTGAGAGCCATGGCCCGCGTATTCCATCAAGCCGGCGCAATTCCCTATCGCACGGAAAACGGCATGGTTGAGGTGCTGCTGATCTCAACCAGCAGCGGTAAAAACCTGACCATCCCCAAGGGATTGATCGACCCCGGCTTCTCTGCAACCGAGACCGCCGTCAATGAGGCCTATGAGGAAGCAGGGATCAGAGGTCGATTGCTCTCGCCATCCATCGGAAGCTACGGTTTTGAAAAATGGGGGGGGCGCTGTGAAGTTATCGTCTTTGCCATGGCCGTTACTCGTGAACTGCAACGCTGGCCAGAAGATGTCATGCGACGTCGCATTTGGAAAACCATCACCATTGCCGCTCAAGGTGTCAAGCACGCCGATCTGGGAGATCTGATTCTCAAACTGCCCGCGTGGTTGAATTTGCCGCCGGCCCGCTTTTAATTGGAACAACGGCCAGCTTAAAAGAATGGGCCTGCGGGTCAACCGCTGGCCTGGAGTTTGTCCGGCTTGCACAAGGTGCCTTTCAACCTGGAAGAACGCAGACACTTCCCGCAGACATATTTCGACTTGGCCAGCAGATCGTAAAGGTCGTCCCAATTTTTCTTGGCATCGTCCTTACCCCATTTACACAGGGACTTTTTCTTCAACTTTTTGTTCATGTGTCTCTCCTTTTAATTGTTTGATAGGACACATTAACCATCAATAAAAGCTGCGTCAACGACCTCCCCCATAGCGGTAGGTTTGCCTTTCCAGCCTACGGCCGGAAAGGCAAAGGCTCGTCAGTGCGTAAATGGTTGCGGTGGTAGCCGGATGCAACGCAACCGGCTTGAAGACAACCAATCAAGCTGCCGGAAGGGTTTTAAAGGGTGGCTCACTGGCAGGTTTCGCCACCTTGATCAGCCCTTATTCTTGGGATAATCAAAATCGCTGAAGGTCAGATTGTTGCGGTTGATGTGCTTCCAGGAGGCGGTTTCGAATGTCAAGGCGACGATACCAGCCGTGGGAACATTGGCGATGGTGTGCGGGTAGAAGCGGTTGGCCAATGCCGTAAAGCCGGGGTTGTGCCCAACCAGCATGACCTGCGTCCACTGGTCATCGAACCTGCCGATGGCCTTGAGAATCCGGTCCGGCGAGGCGTGGTAGAGGTCGGCATCTAAATGAATATTTTTGGCAGTCACGCCCACCGTTTCGGCCACTGCCGCAGCCGTGTCCACGGCCCTGCGGGCATCGCTGCTGACGATGGCATCCAGCCGAATGCCTCGTCGGTTCAGGCGGCGTCCCATTTCCGGTGCGGCTTTTTTCCCGCGTTTGTTCAAGGGACGCTGATGATCGTCAAGTTCGGGCTGTTTCCAACTGGATTTGGCGTGCCGCATGAGATAGAGGCGTTTCATGGTGTATCCCGGTTGTCAGGAAAAACGGATCAGATTTTTCTTTTTTTGATTTTGCGCTGTTTCTTCTTTTTCGAATGCCCCCCAGATGCCAATGCGGATCCCCGCCCGGACAGGCTCGGATTGGTCATGAAAAACTGGTGGGCGTTGAAGGGCTCTTCTTCCGCCGAATGACGCTGATAGGAACCGTCGGGTTGCAGGAGCCAGCTTTGCTGATTGTCACGCAGATTGGCCACCATAATTTGATCCAGGGCTTGCTGGTGAACGGTTGGGTTCTCGATGGGGACCAGCGATTCGATGCGTCGGTCGATGTTGCGGGGCATCCAGTCCGCAGAGGAGATGTAGACCTTGGCATGCTCAGAGGGCAATGC
>JASFFF010000197.1:0-7022 GCA_050124445.1 Desulfosarcina sp. | reverse complement strand
CTTCAATTCTTACAAATTAATAAAACGAGCAAAGGAAATCGCAAACTGCGGAATAGCCGCGATTTATCGATTAGGATCAATAACGCGGCATGAAAGTTCTTGACCCGCCACCTATAAGGTCAGGGACCTTGACCCCTCTTTGAAAGGATTCAATATAGCCCTGCTCTCTGGTTGTCGAGATTTACATTGGAAAGGTTTCGTCTGGAACAGTTAACCTTTAACCCGTTTAACAGTTCCATTTGCTAATAGAGATTGTAACTGATTAAGCAATCTTTGTTCTTGATTATCAATATGTTGGTCTTCATTGGCAATTTTCATAATTTCATCATATTCAGAAGTGGAAAGTTCACAATCAGCAATCGCTTTTTTTATCATGTCCGCCAATCTTACCGCAGAATCACTTGGTTTTTTCTGCATCCTTTTCTCCTCATCTATAATGGTATTGTAAGATTTCAGTTTTAGGGTAAGTATTTGGAATTCGTTAATCTACCAAAATATCCAGACATTGGTCAATACCTACAATTAGCTTTGCTATGATTCTTGGGTTCTTCTTTTGATCAAATGTTTTTTTTGAAGTGGCCTGACATGAATAAGACTATCCAACACATGGAAATGGCATTGGCTTGGTTACAAATCAAGATGTTGTGGTCGGGCAGTTGGCAGATTTGGTTGCGATTACACTTCGTAACTTTTCTATATCGCGTCAATCAGCTGAGTTGGGATTAATTGAGACCCTACCAAATAATCGATCTCTATCAAGTCATGTGATTCACAAAACATACTTGCCTAAAAGCCGCCGACAGAGGCTCCGCTCACCTTCGGGTAAAAATAGCCAGGCCAAAGCTTCTATTTTTGTATAATTATAAGTAGTTAGAGAAATTCAAACCCCACGAAATTGAATTCCGCCTGATATAGCCTGGACGTATATGGCATTTTGAAGGCGTCACAAAGAAAGTGGCAGACTACCAGATGATGTGATCAGGCTTTTCTCCAAATTTTCCAGTATAATAGCAGTAACTACACGTTTTACAAATCATCATGTATGTTCTGGCTACATGTAAATTATTATGTTATTTTCAATCCCACTTTTGTTGTCTCAAGGCACATAATTCCAATCAATATGTGGCATATCGATCTTTTTGGCATGATGTGCCGATCAAGCCTGGAAGCCGACCAGGCCCATTTGACAGCGGTTAGGTTTAATGTTTTTTTGGAGGCACTCCCCAACCAACCAGTCAGGATAGTCGCTTTGCCGAAAATCATACCTACAATGGTGGTCTGCATCCTCATAACCATCCTTTTGGGGGGCTGCGCCACATATCACCCGCAGCCATTGAACGAAACACTGTTTCGTGAACGGGCCATCAGTCAGACAGAAAACGGTGTCCGCGTCTCGGCAGCGGTACTCAGTGAGGAAGCGACCCAATCCGTGTTCGGCCTTTCGCTATACAAAAAAGGCATCCAACCCATCTGGCTTGAGATTGAAAATCACACCGGACACCGAATTTGGTTTGCCCCAGTAAGTATCGACCGCGACTATTTCTCACCACTGGAAGTGGCTTACATCAACCATCCCGGTCACACAAAAACAGCTAAACAGAACATGGATCGCTTCTTTTATCAGCATGCCATGAACAAACGCATTAATTCAAAATCAGTTCGCTCGGGATTCGTTTTCACCAACCTGGAACTGGGAACAAAAGCCTTCAACGTTGAGGTGATTGGCCAGGATCAACAGCTTCGGAAATTCACCTTCCTGGTACCGGTAGCAGGCTTCGAAGTTGATTACCGCGAAGTGGATTTTGACAGCCTTTTTGCCAAGGATGAAAAAGTCAATCTTGGCAGTCCCCATGCCCTTAAACGCATCATCGAAGTGTTGCCTTGCTGTACGACCAGTGAAGACGGCGCTCGTTACGCGGATCCGATCAATGTTGTTATCATCGGTAAAGGGATTGACATCTTGTACGCATTGCTGCGCAGCGGTTGGGATGAAACCGCGGCTGCTTCTTCTTATGACCCGTTGTCGCAGTTACCTTGGGAGTTTCGCTATCAACCAGTTCTATCGCTATATCTTTATAATCGGGCTCAGGATGCCGCCTTCCGTAAATCGCGTTCAACCCTAAACCAACGCAATCAGCTGCGTTTGTGGCTAAGTCCTTACACGTACAACGACCAACATGTCTGGTTCGGCCAAATCAGCCGCATTGTCCGGCGCCTTGCCGTTGAAAAATTTAAGATTGAACCAGACGTGGACGAAGCTCGGGATTACCTGCTTCAGGATTTGTGGTACGCTCAGGGCTTGTCACGATATGGTTATGTCAGATTGTCTGAGATTGCGACCCTATCCGACCCCCGCAAAGGTCTTTTCAATGATGAATATTTTACCGACGGGCTCTGTCTCGTGGCATGGGTTTCCGGCGAATTGATCCCACTTCATGAAGTTCAATTCGAGCAATGGGAAAAGCCGGTTGTCGAAAGAAAGAAAGTGATCCTGGATTATTGATACCAATGGACCGCCTGTGGAGAAGTTCAATGCGCCAACGCCAAAGGACATTGGATTCTGGGCGTATGCATTGTAGTCTGTTCACCATAATTTTACTAATTATGGCCATTCAGGGATGCGCCCGTTATAACCCACATCCATCGGGCGAGTTAATATTTATGGAACGAGCTGAGATTAAAAGGGGAAATAATGTACAAGTAAAGACTGCTGTGCCCAGTTCAAAAGAAACGCAGCAGATATTCGGTGTCGACCTTTACGGCAACGATATTCAGCCCGTGTGGATCGAGATCGACAACCGGGATGAAAAGGCTGTATGGTTCCTGCCCATTGGTATCGATCCCATGTATTACACCCCCCTCGAGGCCGCATTTGTCAGTCATTACCGGTATGCCGAAAGTACCAAAAAGAAAATTAATCGTTATTTCCTTTCAAAGCGCAAGACCATCTACGTCCCTCCGGATGAGGTGAGGTCCGGGTATGTGTTTACCAACCTGGACGAGGGAACGAAGTCCTTTGCGCTCGATTTGATCGGCGAAGACGGTGAGATAAGGGCCTTCACATTCTTCATCCCCGTTCCCGGCATAAAGATCGATCATCGAACGATCGACTTTGAAGGACTCTACGCCAAGAATGACTGGAAGAATCTTGAAGATGAGAAAAGCTTAATTCAATATATCCAAATGCTGCCTTGTTGCACCGTTAACAAAAAAGGATCGGATTCCGGCGACCCACTGAACCTGGTCGTGATCGGCGATGGCGATGATGTCTATCATGCCTTCATGCGCGCCGGTTGGGATGAGACGGAAACGGTCACAACCAAATCCGCCTGGAGGACCGCGATTGCCTTTTTTTCCGGGGGCCGTTATCGATATTCCCCCGTCAGTGCCCTCTATGTTTTCGGCAGACGTCAGGATATCGCTCTTCAGAAGGCTCGGAACAGGATTCATGAACGCAACCACCTGCGTCTATGGCTGGCACCAGTGCAATTCAAAGGCAAATTCGTCTGGGTGGGACAGATCAGTCGTGACATTGGCATGCGATTTACGACCAAAACCATCGTCACTCATAAAATCGATCCGGACGTGGATGAAACCCGCGGGTACCTGATTCAGGACCTGTGGTATTCTCAGGGCCTTGAACAATTTGCCCTGGTTGGTGGTGTCGGAGCAGCCTCTATACAAACACCACACCACAATTTGACCGGTGATCCATATTTCACAGATGGTTTACGGGCGGTGTTGTGGGTTTCCAGCCAACCCGTTGCCTTCGAGGACCTAGCATTTATCGAGTGGGAGCAGCCACCTGAAAAATAAGACTCACCATAAATCCTCGATCCAACAATTATTGGTCGTGCCTGCCGTTGTTGTTATCATTTTGGGATGCATCGGACCAATCAGACATGAAATGACCACGGACTCTCCGGCTGCGATCATTCGTACCGTAGGATCGCCTCCGGTAACCGACGGTCGAGCGCGCTTTAGGGAAATTTTTTGCCAGTTGCTGTTGGCAGAATCTAATGACCAGAGCCCCATCGGCGATTGCGAAGATTTTCTCTTCAAGCTCAATGACGAGCCTTTATCGATAGAACCACCCCAGCCGCTACCAAAACTCACAACTCGATTTCAAATTTTAATTGTTCCCGGTTTTCTCAACGAATGCTTTGCCAGCATTGCCCTTCCGTTTGAGGAGGCCATCCAATCAATCAACGATCAACTGGTTGAATCCGAACTAATAATGGTCAGTGGGCGTTCGAGCAGTGATGTCAATGCGGTTTATATTGCCGAGAAGATCTCAGAACTTGATCTTGCCGTGGATGAATATCTTGTGATCATCGGGCATTCCAAAGGTGCTGTCGATACGATGCATTCACTGGTTAATTTCCCGGAGGCATCCCGCCGCGTCAGTGCCGTAATCAGTGTAGCAGGCGCCATCAATGGTACCCCCCTGGTCGACAATTTGGATGAAATTTACTTTAATCTGGCCCAAAACTATCTGCCAAGTAGCTGCGATGAGGGAGACAAGGGGGCACTTAACAGCCTGCGGCCAGCAACCCGATTGTCATGGATGGCAGCCAATCCGTTGCCGGGATCGACCCGTTATTTTTCGCTGGCGACATTTTCCAGACGCGAACAAATTAACACCCTATTGAAGCCCGGTTACGACCAGCTTCAGATCTACAGTCCCAGGAACGATGGTATACTTCTAAGTACAGATCAACTCATTCCCGGAAGCACACTCCTCGGTTATGCCAATAGTGACCACTGGTCGGTGGCGCTGCCTTTGGATAAAAAAAATCGTCTGATATCTGCAACCATTCAGGCACCCAATCCATTTCCAAGAAAGATTTTGCTTCAGGCGATGCTCTTATATGTGGCTGAAATACTTGAAACATCAAATCAATGATGGTGACCGGGATGAATAGATGTTGGCCATTGTTAATTCTCCCTGCATTGATCATATGGTTGTGTGGCTGCGGACCGGCATTGGTCCCGTTTGATGAGAATGTTCCAGCGCATGCACTCAGCTACGTTGGTGCGCCGCCGGTTGCAGATGCACGCATGCGTTTCAGGGCAATTTTCTGTGAGCTGATGGATAGAAACCGGGCACGCCTCGACGTGGCGTTTGAATGCAACCAATACTTGTGGAAATTAAAAGATGAACCGAAAAACGCAACCGACCTACTAAAGCTACCAGAACACGATCCAGACATCGTCATTATGATCGTTCCAGGGGCATTTCACGATTGTATTCCGGAACTCGGTATTCCCTATCACCAGGCGGTCCAAAACTACAGGCAGCTGGGCCACACTGTCCAAACTGTCAAGGTGAGCGGTTTGTCAAGCAGTCCCTACAATGCGGACATTATCGCCGAAGCGGTTGCCAGATTGAATGTAGAACCGTCCGTGAAGTTGGTTCTCATGGGGTATTCAAAAGGAACCACGGACATTCTGCATTTTTTGGTGGCGCATCCCGAATTGGCTGGTCGCGTCAGTGCAGTTTTGAGCGTTGTTGGGGCAGTGAATGGCTCTGCATTGGCAGATCGTTATTCCGAAGTGGATTACGACAACTGGCTTGTCAGACTCATTCCCGGCAAATGTCAACCCGGGGACAGTGGTGCTTTGAACAGCTTGAGCAGAACCCAGCAATTCAAATGGTTGGCTAAACACCCATTGCCAGAGCACGTGCACTACTTTTCCCTGGCGGCCTTTACAAGGTACGAGGATGTGCAACTGCATCTGCGCACGACCTACAAAAGCTTGGAAAAAATAAGTCCATTAAACGACGGCCAGCTTTTAATGATTGATCAGCTGATTCCAGGCTCTACGCTGCTCGGATATATCAATGCTGACCATTGGACGGTTGCCATTCCGGTTGAGGAAAAGTTCTCTGATTGGGATCCGGAAATTAAAAAAAGGAATAGAGTATTGAGGGAATTGCTTTTTGAGGCAATGATACTTTATCTGTCGGAGAGCCTAAATGGGCTCTATTGATGTTACGATATACTTACACGATGTAGAACAATAAAAGATAGATCACTGGATCCGTAGCTATCCATCTCACCCCAAGCCGCAGATACCCTGCCAGCGGTTGTATCTACTAAGAATTAATGAAAATTTGCATTTAGCAAATGGATATCATAGTCTATTCCGACACTTGATCAATTTTGAAATCCTGGGGTGTGGCTTTATGTTATCAAAGCTGCCTGGGGAATTGTTGGAGAATACTTTAAAAAAGATTCTTAGAAGTTATTAATCTCCAGATTAGTTCTTCTGACCCGTCCCGATTCCTGCGTTTGGACTTAAATCGTTCTGCCAAAAGCGCGATATGGGCCGGCCCTATTTCGCAGCAGCCCCCACTATGCCGACCGCTCTGGTGACCCAATCCGACGCGAATCCGGCATAGGCTTCCGGGGCTAGGTCCTTGCGTTTTTCTAGCAAGTCAACGGTGGCGCCAGGTTCGAGGAAGGCTTCATTGATACGGGTGAAACCGTTGGCGTAGGCCCCGACACGAAGGCCACAGTCGGTCAGTGCGCTTACAGCCATATCCACAGCCTCGGGGATTGAACAGTTGACCAGAACCGTGTCGAGGGACATCGCATTGCAAAGCTCAACCACCTGTGAAATTTCCTGGCCGGACCGCAGCCGGGTGCCGTCATTGTCATCCACTGTTACCGCAAGCCAAACTGGCAACCCCACTGTTCGGGCGCCCAAGACCGCACCGCGAGCCTGCTCGATGGACGACATGGTCTCGCATAGCAGCGGGTCTACATAAGGGGCCTGGAGACGGGCGATCTCGACAAACGCCTCGGCTGCTTTATCCTCAGGCATTGCAAGGTCAGGCCGGTAGGAGCGTGCGTTGGGACCCAGCGATCCGGCAACAAGACCGGTCCCATGTGCATCCCACGCTTCAACGGCCAGCCGGCAGGCCAACCGGTGGAGCTGTTCGAACCTGTCCTCCACCCCAAATGGAGCCAGGCGGTCGCGGTGCAGAAAATAGCTGTTGGTGGTGATGACGTCCG
>JASFFF010000196.1:0-7186 GCA_050124445.1 Desulfosarcina sp. | reverse complement strand
TCTCACCATTGGCTGACAGGCGTCTGCCGGATGATTTGGATGGACTATACTTTGGAGGCGGATACCCGGAGCTGCATGCTGCGCCCCTGGCCGACAACCGTGCCATGCGCAAGGCAATCGCGCATGGCAGCCGGATGAACATGCCCATTTATGGTGAATGCGGCGGTTTTATGTACCTGTGCCGCGAAATGGGCGATATCCGGGGCAGCCGATTTCCCATGACCGGCTGTCTGCCTTTCGCCACCCACATGCTGGACCGGCTCAAGGCCTTGGGTTACCGGGAGATCACCCAGGCCCGGGAAACCGTGCTGGGTCCGGCCGGGCAGACCATGCGCGGGCATGAATTTCACTACTCCACCCTTACGGATGAAGATTCGCATCCGATCGGGGCCTATCGCATGACCGACCGCACTGGTATCAAAGCAATCGCCGACGGATTTACTGCCAACCAAACCCTGGGTAGCTATGTTCACCTGCATTTTGCCAGTTGCCCCCAGGCGGCCACCCATTTTGTGGCTGCCTGCAGACGATGGTCCCATGATGGGCAGGCAAAAAAAGGAATCACCCGTGAAGGCCCAATAAGATGCCACGATCGGGTTTGATATTGTCCGGCAGTGGCTGGCCCGATCCGTTGTGACCAGCGTGCTGAAGGTTCGAAGAAGCCGCCGACTCAAGGCATTGTTGAAAGACAAAGATCACCGAATGATTGCAGATTCCATGGCTGACGCATTTGGGTCCTAGCAAAGGCCGTGACGCAAACGACCTTATCCATCTAATCAACACGCGACCCTGGAATCCCGTTAAACACTCTGGGATACCTTAATTTGGAATCGATGGTGAAAGGCAATCATATGAACCGCGACACAACAGCATTCATGGCCGGCCAACGCCTGATGGTCGGCTTCGACGGCACGGCATTCAACAAGGATATCGAATTTCTCATCCAAACCCTGCAGGTAGGTGGGCTGATACTTTTCTCAGGAAACCTGGAGACGCCGAAACAGATCCGGCAGCTGTGCCATGACTGCCAGGCATGTGCGAACGCATGCGGTTTGCCTCCACTGTTCATCGCCATCGACCAGGAGGGCGGGCAGGTGGCCCGGCTCAAATTGCCCTTTACCCAGTTTCCGGGAAATCCAGCCATGAGGGATGCCGCAGATGCGCAAGCATTTGCCCGTGTGACCGCCAGTGAGCTTTCTGAGATCGGTGTCAACATGGATATGGCCCCGGTGCTGGATGTCGCTCCGAAGAAGATCGACAGCGTCATGGCCGGACGGGCTTTCGGCAGCGATCCGCAGTGGGTCGCCAGCATGGGCTTGACGGTGATAGCGGGTCTGCAGCGGCGCGGGATCATGGCTGTGGCCAAGCATTTCCCCGGTATTGGCCGAACGGTTTTAGACAGCCATTTGGCACTGCCGGATTTAGCTGTCAACCTTGACGCACTAACCGACTTCGACCTGATTCCCTTTGCCGCGGCTATCCAGCAAGACGTGGCCGGCATCATGCTCTCCCATATTCGCTATACCGCCATCGACCCGGTGTGGCCGGCCAGTTTGAGCCCGACTGTTGTTGCCGATCTGCTGCGTAAAAAAATGGGGTATGGTGGTGTAGTAATGACCGATGATTTAGACATGGGGGCCATCAAACCCACATTCGACATCGACACCGCCATCGACCAGATCCTCCGTGCGGATGTGGATATCGCCCTGATCTGTCACAAAGGCCCGGATATTCAAGCGGCCTGCGAGCGGATGCGGCAAACGATTGCCGACAAGGCTGACTTGAGGAAGATGGGAACGCTTTCCGTAGAACGGATTTTAAGGTTGAAGCGCACGTATCTCAACGGCAATTGGGTCAAACGCTTCGGATTCACCGGGGGCGGATAGCCCCATCGCAGATGCTGTATGCTTCGCCGGACGGGAGCATTGGCAAGGCGTTCACGTAAAAAAACCAAAATGGTAAAGGAGTACAAGCATCATGGCAGGCGCTGCTATACTTATGAAGAAAGAACAAGAACTTACATTGGACGAAATGAGAACAAGAAACCTGTCTCTGCCCTAATATCGAATCGATTCGGCTTCAGCCCGACTGTTTCGGCACCCATCGTTCCCACCCAGATGGAGGTCTGTGATGCCCAGAAGAAACCATTCACTTATGCCTTCACTGGCTGCACTGATCGTGCTCTGGGCCGGCTGGTACGCAAGTGCCATGGCCGCAGCCGAGCCTCCGGTCGCGTTCGTTCATGCCAATGTGATACCCATGACCCGTGAGGCCGTGCTTTTCGACCAGACCGTGATCGTCGATGGGACCCAGATAGCCACTGTCGGTCCTTCCGGCCGGACCAACATTCCCCCACAGGCACGGGTGATCGATTGCAGCAACACCTTCTTGATGCCCGGCCTGGCCGACATGCACATGCATCTTCGTTATGATTGGATCAGTGACGCCTGGCCGGTGTCCCCCTTGAAGCTGTATTTGGCCAACGGTGTCACGACCATTCGCTGTCTCGGACCGCGGGGAAAGACCGGCCGGTATGGCTTGACCTGGCGCAGGGAGATCCAAGCCGGACGTCTCGACGGCCCAACCATTATCACCTGTGGTCCCCAGCTACGAGGACATTTTCGAGAAGATCCAGAGAATATCGTTATCCGTCAGAAGTATCAGCATTTCGACTTTATTAAGATCTATTCTTATGTGACCCGACAGGAGTTTGCTACCATCATGGCCACAGCCAAGCGCCTGGATTTCTACACTGCCGGCCACATCCCTTTTCAGGTCGGCCTGGACGGTGTGCTGGCCGCCGGCTTGGATGAAATTGCCCATGTCGAAGAGCTGTTGTGGGAATTCTCTGGTTTGGACCGTCAGCGCTATTTTAGAAGCGAAGATGAATGGATGACGTATGTCATTCAGACCACGTTCAGTCAACTGGGTCCGTTGATCGAACTCGCGCCGCGGGAACAAGAACAGAAGATCGAAACCATGGTTTCTGATGTTGTTGACAAACTCAGCGATCAACCGATTCCGCTTTGCACCACCCTGGTGATCGATGATCTGATCGTGCAGAAGTTATTCGAGCCGGAAGGCTTCCTGGCAAGGCCGGAGAATCGCTATCTGCCGGCAGCCTACCTGGAACGATTTCGTGATGGCACAGAGAAGCATCAATTGCAGTTCAAGGGTGGGGAAATATTTGCCCGATTCAAGTATATGCTGGACAAGAAACTGCTAGCAGCGCTCAACGCCGTCGGCACCCCCTTGCTGCTATCCACGGATGCCGGCACGGCCAGCATGGGGGTGGTACCGGGGTTCTCCATTCACGATGAGCTTCGAATCCTGGTTGAAAACGGGTTTACACCCTATGAGGCCCTTGCTGCCGGCACCGTCGTGGCGTCTAAAATTGTGCGGCAAATGACTGGCCGGGACGATTTTGGCACCATCGAGCCCGGTAAAAGAGCAGATCTGATTCTATTGGCAAAAAACCCGCTGGATGATGTTGCCAATGCCAGTAGCATAGTCGGCCTGATGGCAGCCGGCAAGTGGTACGATCAAGTAAAGATTAGAAAGATGCTAAGCAAGTAGCGATCGACACGATTGTAGCGGTTACGACCCGCATACCGACCGAAGGGCGTGATCAAGCAGCTACTTGCAATATGTCTAATTTTGACTAGAACGCATCTCAAAAAAGTCTAAGCGCCCAGATCTGCGTTACGCAACGGCAAAAAATGCTCACATACGACATGTATGCTCCGCTTTTTTGCCGTTGCAAGCCTTGTTCTGAACCCTGATCCTTTTTTTGAGATACGTTCTAATCTGTGTTTTTGACCATTGTTATGGGAAAATGACATGCTCCACCTAAAGTTGAAGCCTAAATGGGACTCTGAGAAGGGTAAAAAAACCACCTGTGGTGATAAAGGAAATTTCGGAATACTTGGAGGCTGAGGAAATTCTGGAGATGGTGAATGCTGGCCTGGTTTCCATGACCGTGGCAGACAATTATCTGGTCGAGCTCTGGTCGAACCTGTTTACCGACATGGTTACCTACCCGAACCTTGCCGTAAACCGGGGCGGCGAGATCGCGTGGATGATTCGCAAGTATAGCCCTAAGCTAAAGGGGGAATTGAACGCATTTATCAAGGGGCACCAACAACGGACTTTGTTCGGTAACATTATCATCAACCGTTATTTCAAAAACACCCAATGGATCCGCCCAATCAGGTGCGTTTCACCTTCGCTGCATATAACGCTGGGCCGAAACGGGTTCAGCAGCTTCGTCTGGAAGCGTCCAAATCAGGTCTGGATCCTAATATTTGGTTCAACCAGGTGGAAATCGTTGCCGCCAAACGCATTGGGCGGGAGACTGTTCAATACGTCCGCAACATTCACAAGTACTACACTGCCTATCGAATATTGATGGAAAAGCAGACGATTAAGGAGAGAAGTTCAGGGGATGTAAATACTGAGCAAAGATAGATATTCACGAACAGATTCAGAGTATTCAGATGCAGTTGGGCTGCACAAGTACAGAGCTTGTGCCCATGGCACTATGGCTCACTATGCATAAAAATTACTTAGATTTGCGACTCTATCGGCAGAATCCGCATGAGGCCAATTCCGAATCGCTTCCAGAAACCTGTGTACGGTTCATGTCTCAGCGTCTGCATGTTGCCATCCACATAACCGTGCCAATGGATGGTTTCGGCACCGTTTGCTGATTTTTTCAGCTCAAGCCGGAACGCTGCTTTGTCAATGTTGTTGTCAAAACCGTCGGCCAAACGACTAGCAATGGCGCTGGATTTAAAAACCACGCCAATTTCGGTGTTTTGCACGATGGAACGGGGGTCGAGGTTCAGCGACCCGATGAACACCGTTTCGCGGTCCATGACGAAGGCTTTGGCGTGCAGGCTACTCTTGGATCGGCCGACTTTCTCTTTGTTTCGGGCCTTTTGTTGCGCCCTGGTCAATTTTACATTCAATTCGTATAATTCAACACCCATGCGCAAGAGCGCCTTCCGATAGCGGGCGTAGCCGGCATGAACAATGCTGACGTCGGTCGAAGATAGGGAGTTGGTCAGAATCCTGACGCGTACCCCTTTTTCGCGAAGCCTCTGAAAAAATGCCACTCCGGATTTGCCAGGCACAAAATAGGGCGACGAAATGATCAGCTCCTCTTGGATATTCTGTACAAAGGGCCTTAGCTGTTCAGTGAGGCGGTATCGAGTCTCATCGATGTCGTGGGTGAGTTTTTCGGGATCATCCGCAACAACGGTTCCGGTTGCCAATTGGAAAGACACCTGGTGGTCTTTGAGGCGGTGGCTTAGATCCGAATCGCGCAATGCTTTCAGGTAGGCTGAGTCGAACAGGGCGTCGATATATGCATCGAATTGGCTTTTGCGCTTGATGATTTCACTTTCGGTCGGTGCTTTTTCTACCAATGCCGAGATCGGATAACTCAATTCGCTGTTCCAATACTGATCAAAGGATGCAGACACCCGATTGGCCACGGGTCCAATCGACAGCACATCGATGTCGATGAATGCCAGCTCGGGATCTGCCTCGAAATATTCATCGCCGATATTGCGGCCCCCTAAAATGGTGGCCTGATTGTCCACCGTGAATGACTTGTTGTGCGCCCGTCGTGTCTGTCTGCCAAATCCGGTAACGTATTGACTGATTCGCCCCCGGTTGCGGGCAAACGGATTGAAAATCCGAACCTCGATGTTGGGTTGGCTGTCCAACACCGCCGTGCCGAAGTCCCGTCCTCCCTGGTCGATGTCATCGACGAGGATGCGGACGCGAACGCCGCGCTCGGCCGCTTCGATCAATTGATCCACGAACAGGCTGCCGACGACATCGTTGTGAATCATGTAGTATTGGGTGTCGATGCTCTTTTCAGCCATTTGGGCAAGCCGAGCGCGCGCCACGAAGGCATCCAGTCCGTTGTTAAGCAACAGATAGCCGGACGTTTCTTCGGACTGGCCCTCCTGGAGCGCTTGTGCCACTCGGCCAAACGTCGTGTCGCTGGTGTCTTGGTAGGCTGTCGAAGGTGTCCTCTTGACGTTTTCAGGAAGGCTTGCGCAACCGAAAAGGAGGAATACAATTAAAAAAAGAGAAAAGAAAAGATCGATCCGTTTTTTCATGCCTGCCTACCTTTCATTGAATCCTTATACGCTTATGGCTGAATTATCGGAGGTGGTATCATCCCATTGGCGAAACTGAACCGTTTTGTCAGCAAAAAACGTTCCTGAAGACAAAAAATGCGACCATTGGTTAGTAACAGCCTAATCTCAATACCAAACCCCTGTCAACTGGCCCAAGGCATAGTTATTGGCAAGCGGTGGGTGCCGACATGTCGGCACCCGGGTGATGCCCGGCGGTCATTTAATGCAATCGTCGAGGCGCTGGGGTTACCGATCCAATTGAGTCATTTTCAGATCCGGTGAATGGGTATCCAAGCCCACCTGGTCACGGAACGATGAAAGATTGCTTGAAGAATCGAAGGGCAGTATGGTAGGAATATTCTAAATATTGACCATTTAATGCTGTGTAAACAGTCCATTATATTGTTGCTAAGCTAATTCTCCTGATGTCGGCCGCAATTTTCGTTGTCCACATAGGGTCGATACTGACAACTCGGTTCAAGAACAAGCCGCACTGTTCCATTGTTCTGTATGGGCATGTCCGAACCATGGATGCATTTTGTCTTGCTTTACCCTGATGACGCATTGGCCGTTATTGCCTGATCGGATCGCAAAACCAGATATCGAATTCAATGGAGCCGAAATTGGGACGCAACAAAGTTTACCATTTGGCAACAGGCGACAAGGAATTGCATGATCAAGCGAGAGATCTCCTGCGATTTGAGATTCTCTTAAGCGACATCTCCGCCCACTTCATCAATCTGCCCGCCGACCGGATAGACAGTCAAATCGAAAACGCCCAGCAACGTGTCTGTGAATGCCTCGGCATGGACCTATCTGCACTGTGGCAGTGGTCGGACAGGCTGCCGCATATCCTGACCTTGACCCACCTGCACAGCCCGCCGGATGGCCCACAGCGTCCGGAAAAGCTTCATGCAAACGAGGCTTTCCCCTGGTCCTTGGAAAAGATGCAGGAGGGCAAGCCCTTGGTCATACATACAGAAAGTTTGCCTCCTGAGGCAGCACGTGACCAGGAAATGCGCCGCCATTTT
>JASFFF010000195.1:0-7194 GCA_050124445.1 Desulfosarcina sp. | reverse complement strand
CCGTGGGCCAAATCCATGGCCAAAACGGTGTCGCCAGGCTCAAGCAGGGCAAAATAGGCGGCCATGTTGGCCTGTGAGCCCGAATGCGGCTGCACGTTGGCCGTGTCGGCACCGAATAGGGTAAGCGCACGGTCAATGGCCAACTGCTCGGCCCGATCCACATACTCGCATCCCCCGTAATAGCGTTTTTCGGGATAGCCCTCGGCGTATTTGTTGGTCAGTATGCTGCCTTGCGTCGCCATGACTGCCGGACTGGCAATATTTTCCGATGCGATCAACTCCAGGTGGGACTGCTGGCGCTGCGCTTCCTCCTCCACCACCCGGGCGATCTCCGGATCAACTTTTCGTATCGTGTCGCTGTTCAATGAATCTTCTCACTTGTTATGCTCAAATGGTATCAAACATATCCAAACGGCGTTGATGCCGTCCGCCTTCGAAGGGGGTTTTCAGCCAGGTCTTCACAATTTCTTGCGCCAGGACATCACCGATGACCCGCCCCCCCATGACCAGGATATTGGCATTGTTGTGCCGCCGGCTCATGGCTGCGGAAAACAGGTCATTGCACAAGGCCGCACGCACGTGGGGGTATTTATTGGCCACCATGGACATGCCCAGGCCCGTGCCGCAAATGAGGATGCCCCGTTCATACTCACCCGAGGAGATCTTTTGCGAAACGGTTTTACCGCTGTCAGGGTAATCCATGGCGGCTTCGCTGTGGGTGCCGACGTCGGTCACAGCCATTCCTTGCGCCTGCATAGCCGTTTTCAGCGTCTCCTTGAGTCGGTATGCCGCATGGTCGCAGCCGATAATGATCCGCCGTGGGTCGGATGGCTCACTCATAATCCCCATTTCCTTTCAATGGTCAACTGTGAAACCAATGTTCAGGTTAACGGTTTTACATATCCAGAACAAACGATCACCGCAAGCAAAAAAGAGGCGCCAGTCGCGGACGTGGCGCCGAAAACAACCATTGGCCGGCAAGGTATTTCCATGCGGCGATGATTTCATTGCTTATTCGCCAACGGCGGGGGCAGGGATCAAATGGGGACCAACAGGGGACGCCATGGATGCGCGGCGGCTTCAATCATGCCCTTATTATTTAAGCGGTGTAGCGTTTGACCACCAAGCTGGCATTGGTGCCGCCAAAGCCGAAGGAGTTGGACATGGCATAAGCGATGTCCGCCTGACGGGCTATTTTGGGCACATAGTCCAGGTCACATTCCTCGTCCGGATGGTCTAGGTTGATGGTGGGGGGAATGACGCCGTTTTTCACGGCCAGAACGGTGAATGCCGTTTCGATCCCGCCGGCGCCTCCCAGCAGATGCCCGGTCATGGACTTGGTGGAAGAGATGGGTACCTGTGGGGCCCTGTCACCCAGGACCTGCTTGATGGCCCGGGTTTCGTAAAGGTCATTCAAGGGGGTGGATGTGCCGTGGGCGTTGATGTAGTCGATGGCGTCGCTGGCGATCCCAGCGTCCTTGATTGCGGCTTGCATACACCGTATCATGCCGTCTCCGTCCGGGGAGGGAGAGGTCATGTGGTAGCCGTCCCCGCTCTGGCCGTAGCCGGCCATTTCAGCCAAAATGGGCGCCCCCCGTTCCAGGGCATGATTCAATTCTTCGAGAACCAGGATGCCGGCGCCTTCGCCCACCACAAAGCCATCACGATCGCGGTCGAAGGGGCGTGACGCTTTTTGCGGGTCGTCATTGCGGGTTGAAAGGGCTTTCATGGCGTTGAAGCCGGCAATGCAAGTCGGGGTAATAACCGATTCAACACCCCCGGTGATCATGGCCTCGGCCTGACCCCGGAGGATGGTATTACAGGCGTCTCCGATGGCATGCGCACCGGCCGCGCAGGCTGTGGCCACGGAGATGTTGGGCCCTTTGGCGCCCAAGATAATGGAGATCATGCCCGGGGCCATGTTGCCGATCAGCCGGGGGATGAAAAAGGGGCTGCAGCGTTTGGGGCCTTTCTCCCTGACGGTGTGGGCGGTTGTTTCCAGCATACCCAGGCCGCCCAACCCGCATCCGGTAATCACGCCCACTTGGGAGCAGTTGGTGTCGTCAATTGTCAAGCGTGCGTCCTCGAGGGCCATCCGGGCACCTGCCACGGCATAGGCAATAAATTTCTCCGTGCGTTTGGCATCCTTTTTTGGCAAATAATCTTCTGCATTGAAACCCTTGACTTCTCCCGCAATTTTGGTGGTAAACGCGGCGGTGTCAAAGCGTGTGATTTCACCGATGCCGGAACGGCCTTCACACAAGGCCGACCAGGTTTCATCGACACCGATACCCAGCGGTGTTACCAGCCCCAATCCGGTAATGACAACCCGTCTGCTCAACGATTTTTCCTTTCTGGCACGATAGACATTAATTACGAATGCATAATTTTGGATGAAGATATACTGCGGTTTCTCGATCAGGCAGCATACCTGTCTTAAACAGTGACAATTGATTGTTCAAAATTGCTGCTAGTGTTCCTTGATGTAGTCGAAGGCGTCCTTGACCGTGACCAGTTTTTCGGCGTCCTCATCTGAGATGTCCACGTCGAACTCTTCTTCCATGGACATGATCAGCTCGACCAGGTCCAGGCTGTCGGCACCGAGATCGTCCACAAAAGAGGCTTCCGGAACCACCTCGGCAATGTCGACACTGAGTTTTTCTGCGATAATTTTTTTCACTTTATCTTCTACTGACATGGTTTTCTCCTTTCGTAAGAACGCATTAGGAATTTAAAGATTTAGGAATTCAGGAATAAATGGGCAGTCAAACCCACGATCCGTTTTCAAATTTCAAAAGGTTTCAGTTCGGTCAAGATCAAGGCGGACGAGCCTTTCAACCGCAGGCATACACATGGTATTCCGAGGATTGAAAGGTGAGGCCAACGCCGATATTGGCCGCAATGGGGCCTTTTGATGAATTTACATGTACATGCCTCCGTTTACGTGGATTACCTGGCCCGTCATGTAATCTGCTGCAGGGGAGACGAGAAATGCGACAGCACCGGCGATGTCTTCAGGTGTCCCGATTCGTCCCAGAGGAATCTGATTGATCATGGCGGCCTTGGCCTTTTCATTGAGGTCGCTGGTCATATCGGTTGCGATGTATCCGGGGGCGACAGCGTTTACGGTGATGTTCCGGCTGGCCAGTTCGCGTGCAACAGCTTTGGTCAAACCGATAACACCAGCCTTGGAGGCTACATAATTGGCCTGACCCGGATTACCGGAAACCCCGACCACCGACGCGATATTGATGATTCGACCATAGCGCTGCTTCATCATCGTTTTGGCGATGAGTTTCGTGCAGTTGAAGGTCCCTTTCAGGTTGACGTTCATCACCGCGTTCCAATCGTCTTCCTTCATACGCACAAGCAGGCCATCCCTGGTGATACCCGCGTTGTTCACGAGCACATCGATACGTTCGGATCTTTGTAAGATGGTTTTGAAGTAGTCCGCAACGGCGGCTTCCGAAGCGACATCCACCTGGTGGAAAAAGGCCTTGCCACCGGTTTCGGCAACCGCCTTTACGGTCTCTTCGGCCGTTTTCGAGTCACTGATATCAGCAAAATAAACGGTGGTTCCAGGAGTACCCAGGCGAGTACAGATGGCTCGGCCGATACCCCTTGAACCACCTGTCACCACCACGATTCGTTCCTTTGATTCCGTCATGACGTCTTCCTCTCGAAAATTCGGTCGGCAATCCGGTCCATGTCGTCGATCACTCCCCGGTACCCATTTGCCAGTGAGGGCAGGTCAAGAGACTGCAGAAACGCCTCTGCTTTGTCCGCATCGATGGCGCCGATACCCAATGCAATGGTGCGGGCATTGTCAGTGATCAAGCGATTGCAGGCATTGGCAAAAACACGGGCCGCCGCAAAGATCGTTTCGTCGGCTTCTTTGACCGCCTGCCGGCACATGGCTTCGCCCACTTCTACATGGGTCATCATGTCGGCCAGGGCAAACATCACCTGCTGGTGGCGGGTCAGTCGGTTGACGTGGGCAAAGTCGATGGCTTGGTTCAAAATGCCGGCACATATGGCGATATCCCGGCAACCCGCATGGTCGCAGTCACCGTGAAGTGTTTCGAGGCCTTTGGCGATTGTGGCGTAGTAGTCACCCTTGGTTTTGCGGGTTTTTTTCCATCGGAAGGTCGAAATGATATTCTGTTGGATTTCGCTGGTGCCTTCGTAGATGCAGGTGATTTTTACGTCCCGTTTGATTTTTTCAACGCCGAATTCGGTAATGTAGCCATAGCCGCCCAGGGCCTGGATAGCGTCGTCAGCGGCCCGGTTGGCCGCTTCGGAGGTGAAGAGTTTGGCGATGGCGCCCTCCACCTGCAGATCCTCATCCGAGCTGTCCAGTCGTCGGGCGATGGCATCAATGTAGGCCGCGGCTGCTTTGAGGTTGACCCAGTGGGGAACAATCAGTTTGTTGGTGTAGCCTTTTTTAGCGGACAAAGGGCCGCCGAACTGAATGCGTTCATGGGCATAAGGGACGGCGATTCCCTCCAATGCGGCTTCGCCGGCCCCCAGGGCCATGGCAGCCACCATGAGCCGCGTGTAGCCGAAGACCTGATTGGCCTGTTTGAGGCCTTTTCCCGGTGCGTCGCCGATCATGTTTTCGACAGGGACGAACACATCGCTAAAGGTCAACGGGGAGGTATTGGATGCTCGGATGCCGTGTTTCTCTTCACCCTTGTGCTGCTCGAACCCCTCGGTGCCTTTTTCGACCACAAAAAAGGTGGGGCCTTCCGGGGTGGACGCCAGGACGGTGACAAAGTCGGCGTAGCCGCCAGTGGAGATGAACTGTTTTGAGCCGTTGATTCGATAGCCGATGAGGGTGTCGGATTCATCGGTCTCCGGCTCGGCCTTGGTCTTGAGCGCGGCCAGATTACTGCCGGCTGCCGGTTCGGTAACCGCATAGGCCACCAGGCTGCGTCCTTCGGCGACGGCGCCCAGCCATTTTTGCTTCTGGGCTTCGGTGCCTCCGACGATAATGGGGTCCGAACCCAGCTGTATGGCAAAAAATGCCGTTCCGACACCCAGACAAATCTTACACATCTCCCGGGTAACGGCGCAGCAATCCATGGCTCCGCCGCCCATACCGCCATACGCCTCGGGGATGAACAGCAGCTGCAGCCCAATTTCCGGGCTCAGCATCTCCCGAATGGCGGCTTCGGGAAAGATTTCATCTCGGTCCCATTCCAGGACGGCATTTTTTGTGAGCAGGCGTTTGGACAGCTGGCGGATGGTGTCGACCACCATTTGCCGGGTCTCTTCGTCCAGTCCACCCTGCGTGCGATGGGCGGTGGTATCGGTCATGATCGCATTTTCCTTTGGATGGTCAATCAGTCGTCGTCGGTGGCGATCACATTCTTGCCTTTGTAATCGCCGCATTCGGGGCAGGCATGGTGGGGAAGTTTGGCTTCACCGCATTCCGGGCAGGTACCCACGCTGGGTGCGTCGGTTTTCTTGTGGGTGCGTCGTTTGTCCCTTTTTGACTTGGATGTCTTGCGCTTTGGTACAGCCATTAGTAATCTCCTAACTATTTAAAATTAAATTAAATTTTATAGAATCAGCCCACTCTGTTTTGGGTTGCGCATCTAGTAATTAAAATGATCGGGAATGTCAAGGCTTTTCCCAAAAATCTTTTCCCCTGACCCCTTGTACCGCCTTGAGTGATGTGATAATGAGGTGGCCGGATGTGGATCCGCAATGGTTGGGATATATATTATTGATATTTATTACATATAGTTGTTGTCCTTTCAGGTGCCTTCATAGATGGCCGACCGGTTGCCGCACTGCCATGCACCGGAATCATGTAGCGCCCCCGAATGAGCCGATTCGCCCGGGCACTTGAATAACTTGTCATATAACTAGTTGTGGCATTAATGGGTACGTTTCAAACGACTTCATACAGGTAGATAAAGATGCAAACCGTCATTACCCGATTCCCGCCGAGCCCTACGGGATATTTGCATGTGGGCGGTGCCCGCACCGCGTTGTTCAACTGGCTCTATGCGCGAAAAAACAGTGGAACCTTTGTCTTGCGCATTGAAGACACGGATGCGGCGCGTTCCACCCAGAAATCCGTGGATGCCATATTCGAGGCCATGGAATGGCTGGGGCTGGACTGGGACGAAGGGCCCTATTTCCAGTCCAAGCGATTTGATTTGTACCAAAAATACCTTCAGAAACTGCTGGATTCCGGAGATGCGTACTACTGCACCTGCACCCCGGAAGCGGTGGCGGCCATGCGCCAGAAAGCCATGGATGCAGGTGAAAAACCCAAATACGATGGCCGCTGTCGGGAACGCAACCTTGCCAAGTCGGACGGGGCCGTGATTCGTTTCAAGGCACCTTTGGCCGGCGCCACGGTGGTCAAAGACGTCATCAAGGGCAACATTGTCTTCCAGAACACCGAGCAGGATGACTTTGTCCTCTGCCGCAGCGATGGCACGCCCACCTACAATTTCGTGGTGGTTGTTGACGACATTACCATGGGCATCAACACGGTGATCCGCGGGGATGACCACGTCATGAATACCCCCAAGCAGATTTTGTTGTACAACGCGCTGAAATCGCCCTTGCCCGTGTTTGGGCATGTACCCATGGTGCTGGGAAAAGACAAAACCCGGTTGAGCAAGCGCCACGGCGCCATGTCGGTCACCGCCTATCGGGACATGGGCTACCTGCCCGACGCCTTGATCAATTACCTGGTTCGATTGGGTTGGTCCCATGGCGATCAGGAGTTTTTTACCCGACAGGAACTGGTGCAAACGTTTAACCTGGAAAACATCGGCAAGTCCGCCGGCGTCTTCGATCCGGAAAAGCTGAAGGCCCTCAATGCCGATCATATCCGGGCCGCATCGGTCGATCAGCTCGCGCCGCGGGTGCTGCCCCTGATGAAGACCAAGGGATATGCCGCCGTCGATGACGATTACCTGGCGGGGGTGATTGGCAGCCTGCACACCCGCAGCAAAACATTGGTCGACATGGCCGAGGGCGCCCACTTTTATTACCGTGACGATGTACGCCCCTACGACGGGAAGGCCGCCAAAAAGTTTTTCAAACCGGAGACGGCAGACGTGCTGTCCATGCTTGGCGAGCAGTTGGGCGCATTGCCCGATCTGGCGCAGAAGACCCAGGAAGACGCCTTTAAAAAGGTCATGGACGCGACCGGTCTGGGTTTCGGGA